>DATLLK010000248.1:0-2130 GCA_035537895.1 Planctomycetota bacterium | reverse complement strand
TGCAGCGCGTGCGCGGCGAGTCGTCCGCTGCGGATCGCCTCCCCCACCGTGAAGCCGAGCCGCCCCGCGGCGTCGCCCGCCGCGTGGACGCCTTCGTGCCCGGTGCGCCACGACTCGTCCGTCGCGACGAGGCCGCCGTCGACCCTCGCGCCCGCGGGGAGGACCTCCTCGTCGAGGACCTCGCCGAGCGCCTTCACGACGGAGGCCACCTCGACCTGGAACTCCGAGCCGGCCCTCACGACCGGCTTCGCGCGCCCCGAGGCGTCGGGGGGCCCGAGGTCCATGCGGACGAACGTGACGAGCAGCCGCCCGCCGGGGGAGGGCTCGATGCGGAGCGGGGCGCAGAGGAACTCCAGGGGGATCCCCTCCTCCTTCGCCTGCTCGACTTCCTCCTTGAACGCGGGCATCTCCCGCGCCGTGCGCCGGTACCAGACGACGGGCCGCGTGCCGATGCGCAGGAGCGTGCGGGCGACGTCCATCGCGGTGTTGCCGCCGCCGATCACCGCCGCGTCGGCACCGCACGCCACGTCCTCCCCGCGGCGGACGGCGGAGAGGAGGCGGATGCCGTCCACGACGCCCGGCAGGTCCTCGCCCGGGATGCCGAGGGGGCGCGATCGGCCGAACCCGACGGCGAGGATCGTGGGCCCGAGCGCCTCGATGTCCTCGCGCAGGAGGCGCGTGCCGAGCCGGACGTCGATCCCGAGACTCCGGACCCACGCGACTTCGGCGCGCATCACGTCCGCGGGGAGCCGGAAGGCCGGGATCCCGTACCGGAGCAGCCCCCCCGCCTCGGGGGCGGCGTCGTGGACCGTCACGGCGTGCCCCAGGCGGCGCAGCGCGACGGCCGCGGAGAGCCCCGCCGGGCCCGAGCCGACGACGTGGACGCGGTCGAGCGCGGCGACCGGGAGGTCGGGCCGCACGCCGGCCCTGAGCTTGTGGTCGCCCACGGCCCGCTCGACCGCGTGGATCTCGACGCCGCCGCCGAGCGCCTTGCGGTTGCACGGCTGCTCGCAGGGGTGCGGGCAGACGCGCCCGGTCACGGCGGGGAAGGGGTTCGTCTCGATGACGGTGCGGACCGCGTCGTCCCAGAATCCCTCCTCGACCTGCCACATCATCCGCGCGATGTCCACGCCGGTGAGGCAGACGTTCGCGCAGGGCGGCGTGCGGTCGCGGTAGAAGGGCTCGAGGAACTTCCACGAGCCGGTCCGGTTCCAGGCCGTCGTGCCGACCGAGATCGCGGTCGGTGGCAGGTCCTCGCGCGACTCGAACGTGACCTTCCCGTCCTGCTGTTCCATGGCTCAGTTCGCTCCCGCGGGGACGGCCGTGAGCGCGCCGTCCTCGACCTCCCGCAGCGCCTCGAACGCCTCGAGCGCCGCGGCGGTGTTGCGCGGCCACTTCTCGCCCAGCACCTCGTCCATCGAGGGGCCGATCCCGGCGGGGGCGTAGAGGCCCGTGGCGCGCGCGACCGCGCCGACCAGCGTCGAGTTGACGATGGGCGCGGTCGTCGTGCCGATCTTGTGCTTCGCGGCGATCGACGTGGCGTCCACCCAGAAGAGGCGGAACCCCCTCCCGCGGAACGGCGCGAGCGCCTCCGCGCCCGGCGCGTTCAGCACGAGGCTCCCGCCCCGCTTGAGACCGTCCGTCACGGGCACCGTGCGCGCGAGCGCGGGATCGAGCACCACGACGTGGTCGGGGTTGAGGATCTTCGTGCGCACGCGGATCGGCTTCTCGTCGACGCGCGCGAACGCGGTCACCGGCACGCCGCGCCGCTCGACGCCGAACTCCGGGAAGACCTGGACGTGGCGCCCGGTGCGGTGGGCCGCCTGCGCGATCTCGAGGGACGCGAGCACGGCCCCCTGCCCCCCGCGCCCGTGGATGCGGAGCTCGATCATCCGGACGTCCTCCCGAAGCCGCCGCCACATCCCCGCGCCGGCGCCCCCCGCCCGACGCCTGAGGTCCCTCGGAGCCGGTGTGCGTCGTGGGGAGGCCCGTTCCCGTGTGTGCGCGAGTCTACCGCCGCGAGCGAACCGGACGGCGTCCATTCCCATTGGTTCGCGCGGGAGTCGGCGTCGTCCGTGCAACACAAATGATGCGCGGTGGCGCGCCGGGACGGCGCGAGGGTCCCCGCGG
>DATLLK010000247.1:0-2782 GCA_035537895.1 Planctomycetota bacterium | reverse complement strand
TGCGGCTTCATCGACCCCGCGAAGGAGGAGTCGGTCGACACGATCCTCGCGGTCGCGCAGCGCAAGGAGTACGGACGGCTGCGCGGGGTGATCGTCGCCGGGTGCCTCGTCGAGCGCTACGCCGAGCACCTCTCGAAGGAGATCCCCGAGGTCGACCGGTGGATGTCCTTCAAGGACTACCCGCGCGTCGTCGCGGCCGCCCGCGAGCTGATGGGGCTCGCCCCGGCGAGCGGGCCGTCGTCGCGCAAGCGGGTCCTCCTCACGCCGGCCGGGTACGCCTACCTGAAGATCAGCGAGGGCTGCGACCAGAAGTGCACGTTCTGCTCGATCCCCTCATTCCGCGGGCGGCTCGTGAGCCGCACGATCGAGGACCTCGTCGAGGACGCGCGCGCGATCGCCGCGCGCGGCGTGGGCGAGGTCGACCTCGTCTCGCAGGACACGACCGCGTACGGGCGCGACATCTACGGCAAGCCCAGGCTCGCCGACCTCATCCGGGCGCTGACGGCCGTCGAGGGCCCGCGCTGGTGGCGGCTCCTCTACCTCTACCCGTCGATCCTGCGCGACGACGTGATCGACGAGATCGCGACGAACCCGCGGGTCGCGAAGTACGTGGACCTGCCGGTGCAGCACATGTCCGGCGCGATGCTGCGCGCGATGCGCCGCGGCATCACGGCGGACCGACAGCGCGCGCTCCTCGAGCGGATCCGCGAGCGCATCCCGGGCGTCGCGATCCGCACGACGCTGATCGCCGGGTTCCCGGGAGAGACGGACGCGGACCACGCGGCCTCGCTCGCGGGCGTCGAGGCGGGGCTCTTCGACCGGCTGGGCGTCTTCACGTACTGCCGCGAGGAGGGCACGCCGTCGTACGACATGGCCGACCAGGTGCCCGCCGAGACCGCCGCCGCTCGGCGCGACGAGTTGATGGCCGCGCAGCAGGCGGTTCACTTCGGCAAGAACGCGCCGCGCGTCGGCACGACGGTGGACGTGCTCGTCGAGACCGTCGACCCGCTGGGCCGCTCGGCGCTCGGTCGCACGGAGCAGGATGCGCCCGACGTGGACGGCAAGGTGCGCGTCGCGCCCATCCCCACGGGGCTCAAGGCCGGCGGTTTCCTGCGCGTCCGCGTGACCGCGAGCGAGGGCTACGACCTCGTCGCCACGCCCGCGGTCTGACGGCGAGAGGTCGCTGCGCGACCGTCGGCGGGCGAGGAGTCGCCCCGGCGCCCGGGTTCGGGTACACCACCACCGCATGGGTTGGGCCAACCGAATCACGATCGCGCGAGGCGCTCTCGCACTCCTGCTCTGGGGCGTCCTCCACGTGATCGACGTGTACCCGGACCTCGGGCCCTCGGCCTGGTGGTTCGCGTTCGCGCTCTTCGTCGTGACGGCGAGCACCGACAGCCTCGACGGCTACATCGCCAGGCGGCGGGGCGAGGTCTCCGTGTTCGGCCGCATCGCCGACCCCTTCGTCGACAAGCTGCTGATCCTCGGGTCGATGATCTTCCTGCTCGGCATCCCGGGAATCGTCCAGGCGATGCCCCCGTGGACCGTCGCCGTGACGCTCGGCCGCGAGCTGCTCGTGACGACGCTGCGTTCCGCCGTCGAGGCGGCCGGCGGCAACTTCCAGGCGGGCGGGTGGGGCAAGTGGAAGATGGGCTTCCAGTGCGTCGCGATCGGCGCGGTGCTCTTCTACGGCGCGGGCGTCCCGTGGGTCCGCGCGCCGATCTGGGACGCCGCGCCCGGCGACCCCGTCCACGGCGGATGGAACCTGGCCCGCCTCGTCTGCGTGTCCGCCGCGCTCGTGACGGCGGGGAGCGGTGTCGAGTACACGATGCGCGCGCTGCGGCTCCTGCGCGCGGGCGGGCGCGGCTCGTGAACCGGGCGGCGCGCGCCCTGCTCTCGGCGTTCGGGATCGGCGACCTTCCGGGCCCCACGGGGACGTGGGCGTCGGCCGCGACGACGGTGGTGCTCGTGGCGGTGCACGGCGCCTCGCCGGCCCCCACCGCGCCGGGCGTGCTCGCGGCGTTCGCGCTCGGCACCGTCGCGACGCTCGCCTTCGGCGGCCGCACGGGCACCACGGGCTCGGGCGACCCCTCGTGGGTCGTGTCCGACGAGGTGGCGGGACAGGCGCTCGCGCTCGGCGTCGCCGGCGCCGTCGCGCGCGGCGATCCGTGGGTGGCGACGGCTCTCGCCTTCGTGCTCTTCCGCGTCCTCGACATCTGGAAGCCGGGGCCCGTGGGCGCGGCCGAGCGGCTGCCGGGCGGCGCGGGCGTCCTGGCCGACGACCTGCTCGCGGGCGCGATCGCGGGCGCGGCCGTGGCGGGCGCCCGGGCCGCGGGGCTCCTCGGGTAGGCCGCGGACACGGGGTCCGCCATCGCACCTTCCGCGAGGTGCGGGGGGCGTCCTATACTCCGCCTCCCCCCGCGGGCCCGCGTCGTGGTCCGGGGCGGTGGACGGAGCACGCACCATGGCCGACCGGCCCGCGGATCGCCCCGAGGAGGAGCCGACGACGCCCCGACGGCCCGTGGTGCCGCCGATCGCGAAGCCGGTGACGCCGCCGATCGTGCCGCCCGTGGCGAGGCCGGTCGTGCCGCCGGTCGTGCCGCCCGTGACGCAGCCCATCACGCCGCCGATCGCCCGGCCCGTCACGCCCGCGGTCGTCCCGCCCGTCGCACGACCCGTGACGGCCCCCGTCCAGCCGCCCATCCAGCCGCCGATCGTTCGGCCGGCGACACCGCCCGTCGTGGCCCCGGCGCAGCCGCCGGTCATGCAGCCGTCCCAGCCG
>DATLLK010000246.1:0-2688 GCA_035537895.1 Planctomycetota bacterium | reverse complement strand
CGGATCGCTGGCCGATTTCGGCCTGATCGTCGAGGGCGACGTGCCGCCGGACGCGGTCCCCCCCGCGGCGGAGCCGTCCGCGACGCGACGCGCGTTCGCCGAGCCCAGGGTCGAGACCTTCTCCGACCTGCAGGATCTCTTCCTCGTGGACCCGATCCACGACGTCGACGAGGCGGGCTGGCCGCATGCGAAGCCCTGAGGCGACCGTCTCGACGTCCGCCACCGGCGAGGCCCCCGAGCGCGCCCGGCGCTTCTTCGACGAGGCGCTCGTGGCCTTCGACGCGGCCGTCGTCGCGCGCGGACTCGTCGCGGAGCGGATCGCCGTGGCGGGGCGCACGGCCGAGATGCGGTTCGCGGGGCCCGCGCTCCACGCCCGCCTGTTCCCCGCGCTCGCGCACTTGCGCGTCGCGGGCGGGGACGCGTCGATCGTCGTGCACGCGTTCGACTCCCGCTCGACGGAGGTCCGCATGCCCCCGCCGCCCTGGGGCCGCGACGACGTGGTCGAGCGGGGCGAGATCCGCGACCTTCGGCACGGGCCGCTGCGCATCGCGTTCAACGTGGGCTCGGGGATGCTCGTGGCCCACGACCGCGACACGGGACGCGCGCTCGTCTGGACGCGCGACGCCGATGCGGTCCCGTTCTACGAGACGGCGTCGCCCGTGCGTCCCCTGCTCGCGTGGTGGCTCGGCGACGCGGGACTGCAGGTCGTGCATGCCGCCGCCGTCGGCACGGGCGGCCGCGGCGTCCTCCTGACGGGCCGCGGCGGATCGGGCAAGACGACCACCGCGCTCCTCTGCGTCGAAGCCGGCTGGGCGTACGCGGGCGACAACAACCTGGTCCTCGAGTCGGGCAACCGGTTGCGCGGCCACGCGCTCTACGCGTCGGCGACGGTCCGTCCCGGGACGCTCGAGCGCATGCCTCGCCTTCGGGAGCGGCTGCGTAACGCGAACCGCCTCGAGGAGGAGAAGGGGCTGCTCTTCGTGGACGACCGCGGGGGCGGGCGGATGCTCCCGTCCTTCGACGTGGACGCCGTCCTCCTGCCCCGCGTGGCGGGCGGCACCGCGACGCGCACGGCGCCGGCGACCGCGGGCGAGTGCCTCGCGGCGCTCGCGCCGAGCTCCCTCCTGCCGCTCCCGCTCGCCGGTCACGAGACGTTCGCCCGCCTCGTCGCGATCGCCCGGTCCGCGCCCGCGCACCACCTGCACCTCGCCGACGACGTGGCCGACATTCCCGGCGTCGTCGGTCGCTTCCTCGGGACGACGCCGTGAGCGAACCCGCGCCCACCGTCTCGGTCGTCGTTCCGGTGCGCAACGGCGCGGCCTACCTCTCGGCCGCGCTGTCGAGCGTGCTCGGGCAGATCCCTCCGCCGTACGAGGTGATCGTCGTCGACGACGGGTCCACCGACGACACCGCCGCAATCGCCGCGCGCGCGGGGCCGCCGGTGCGCGTCCTCTCCGGCCGCTTCGGCGGCGCCGCCGCCGCGCGCAACGCGGGCGTGGCCGTGGCGACGGGCGACCTGCTCGCCTTCATCGACCACGACGACCTGTGGGTCCCGGGCCGCCTCGCCCGTCAGCTCGGATCCCTCTACCGTGCGCCCTCCGTGGATCTCGTCCTCGGCCTGACGCAGCGCGTCCGCGACGTGGGGGGGGAACTCGTGCCGCTTCGGCCTCCGGCCGCCGAGCCCAGCCTCGGCGCGCTCCTCGTCTCGCGTCGCGCGTTCGAGCGCGTGGGCCCGCTCGACGAGACGCGGCCGTTCGACGAGGACGTGGACTGGTTCCTGCGGGCCCGCGAGGCGTGCGTGCCGGCACGGCTCGACAACGGGCTCGCGCAGATCTATCGCCGCCACGCCACGAACGGGACGAACCACCGGGCGGCCGACATCCGCGCGTTCTTCCACTGCCTGCGCGACTCGATCGCGCGGCGTCGCGGTGAGGACGGAAGCGTGCGCGCCCTGTCGGGGTGGCCCGTGGATGACGCGCCGTGAGCGGCGCGCGCGGGGACGCAGCGCCCGACGACTTCGAGGTCGCCGTCGTGATCCCCGTGCGCGACGGCGCGGCCTACCTCGGGGAGGCGCTCGCGAGCGTGCTCGCGCAGGACGTCCGGCCCGCGGAGATCGCCGTCGTGGACGACGGGTCGACGGACGAGAGCGCACGCATCGCTCGCGACGCGGACCCGCTCGTCCGCGTCGTCGCGCAGGACGCGCGCGGCGCCGGCGCCGCCCGCAACCGCGGCGTCGCGGCGACGCGTGCGCCGTGGGTGGCCTTCCTCGACGCCGACGACCGGTGGCTGCCGGACAAACTGCGCCTCCAGCGCGACGCGCTTCGCGGGCTGGCCGGCGCCGTGGCCTCGATCGGGATGATCCGCCAGTTCTTCAGCCCGGAGCTCGGCCGCCCGGGCGCGCCCGAGCCGGAGATCCTCCTCGGCAAGAGCCCGAGCGCGCTGGTCGTTCGACGGGAGACGTTCCTCTCGACCGGCGGCTTCCCGACGGACCTCGTCGCCTCGGAGGCCGCGGCCTGGTGGGTGCGCTTCGAGGCCCTGTCTCCCGTCGTGGCCCGCGTGCCCGAGGTGGTCCTTGAGCGCCGGATCCACGCTCGCAACACGGGCGTCGTCCGGGCGGTAGAGGCACGGGCCGAGTTCCTGCGTCTCGCGAGGGCCGCCCTCGACCGGCGCCCGCGTCCCGGGAGCGTC
>DATLLK010000245.1:0-3334 GCA_035537895.1 Planctomycetota bacterium | reverse complement strand
CGCCGTGCCCTTCCCGACGGCCCGCCTCGTCGGAGGCCCGCCCGCCGATCCTGTGAATCTCGACGCGGGCGGAGGGACGGGCGCCGCCAAGGCGCTGCCCGAGCCTCCGACGAGCCTCTCGCCGCTCCCCGACCTGCCGGTCGCTGACCTGATCGGCGACGGCGAGGGGACGACGGAGATCGGGGCACGCGATCCGATCGACGACGACCTCCCGACGATCGAGGAGTCCCAGGCACCGGAAGGGCTTGCGGCGCCGGTCGCCGCGCCGACCTTCTCGCCGCCTGCTACTCGCCCGGAGGTATCCCTCCCGCCGACACCGCCCGCGCCTCGCGCCGGTGGATCCACCGCGCCGCCGGTTCCTCCCGCGGGCAGCTCGATTCCTTCCGCGGGGAACCCGGTTCCTTCCGCGGGGAACGTTGGGCCTCGCGAAGGCTTCCAGTTCACGGCGCCCGCGACGTCGCGCGAAGCGCTCGTCGCCGCGCACGTGAAGGCCCTGCGCGCCGATCCCGAGGGTCGCGACCGGCGGTGCTGGCCCGTCGAACTCGTGCGAACGGTGCCCGCCGCCACGGCATTGCAGAAGGGAGCGCGCCCCGCGCTCGTCGTCTTCTACGACGATCGGGCGAAGGCCTCGCGTCTGGCCGCGGCCGACCTGTGGCCGGTGGTGCTCGAGGTCGAGTCGAAGGTCGACCTGATCCTCGTGGACCTGACGCCCGGCGGCCCGCGCGCACTCACGGACGACGAGCGCCGTCTCGTGCGCCGCTACTACCTCGGCTACGTCCCGACGACCGTCGTGCTCGGCAGCGACCGCGTTCCGCGGCTGCTGAAGAGCGAGAGGGTGGATCCGGCCCTCGTCCGCGCTGCGTCGCTCGAAGCGAAGTAGCACCGACTCGACCCCTTCGCGCGACAGGGTGACGGGAATCGCCGTCGCCCGGAGCCGGGGCGACGCTCTGCGGGTCCGAGGGTGGACCGGCCGTGCGGCCGCGAACGGAGCTCCCCGGCAACTGCGTGACCGCCCGCGAGGGATCGACCCGTGCGCGCGGCGGCGAAACGGGAGCGCCGCGTCCGCTTCCACGCCGCGGAGATAGAATCCGGGGTGGAGACACCATGCAGATCCACTTCGGGCGCCCGAGGGCGCGCGTGTTCGCGACGTGCGCCGTGCTCGCGTTGAGCCTTCTCTCCCCCCGGCCTCCGGCCGCGGCGGAGGATGTCACCGAGATCCCGGCGGACCTCAAGAAGAAGATCGACGCCGCCATCGAGCGCGGGACGAAGTGGCTGAAGGCGCAGGCCGGCTCGGACGGGACGTTCGAGCCCATGGCCGTCAACGGGAAGCCGTCGTACGTGATCGGCGTCACCTCGCTGGCCGGCCTGGCCCTCCTCGCGGGCGACGTGCCGAAGAACGACCCGGTGTTCCAGGCCATGCTCATCGCGTTGCGCGAGAAGGACGGTCTCGAGGCGGGCGCCTCGCGCACGACCTACAACACCGGCACGCTGCTGATGTTCCTGACGGAGTACTACCGTCCGGCCCGCAAGCCGAAGGAGGAGGACCCGCGCTACGCGAAGAAGCAGCCGAAGGACCCCTGCGCGCTGCCCAAGGACGCGGCCGCGTGGGTGCAGGAGCTGGCGTCGTGGCTCGTCTCCGTCCAGCTGGACGACGGCTGGTGGCGGTACCCCTTCGCGCCGCCGTCGGACCTCTCGAACACGCAGTACGCCCTGCTCGGCCTGCGCGCCGCGCGCGACTGCGGCGCCATCGTGCCGGCGTCCACGTTCCAGCGGGCGCTCGAGCGGGCGCTCGCGAAGCAGGAGCCGGACGGGCCCAAGATGCGCCGGACGATCCCCGCGAGCGGGAAGCCCGGCGAGCAGGCCTACGTCGTGGACGCAGGCGACCGGGCGCGCGGCTGGGCCTACCAGGACGACCTCGTGACCGGCAGCATGACGACCGCGGGCATCGCGGCCCTGGCGATCGGGCGGGACATGCTCATGAAGCCCGAGCGGTGGTCGGGCTACACGGACGAGCTCGACAGGAAGGTCGGGCGCGCCGTGCAGGACGGCTTCTCCTGGCTCGACAAGCACTTCGCCGTGGACCACAACCCGCCCCGCGGCGCTCCCGCGTGGCACTACTACTACCTCTACGGGCTCGAGCGCGCGTGCGTCTTCGGCGGCCGCACGCACGTCGGCGACCACGACTGGTACATCGAGGGGGCGAAGTACCTCGTCGGGAGCCAGAGGCCCGAGGGGCTCTGGTCGACCGGCGCGATCGGCGCGCGGGAGCTCTCGCCGAGCGACATCTGCGACACCGCCTGGGCGATCCTGTTCCTGAAGCGCGCCACGCGCCCGACGCGGCCGATCCCGGCGCCCGTGATCACCCAGGGTGGCTGATCGCGTCCCCGAGCCGGAGGCGGACCTCGTCCGCGCCTGCGCCGAGGGCGACCGTGCGGCGTGGGTCCGGTTCGTGGACCGATACGGTTCGCTCGTGGCGGCGCTCGCGCGGCGCATGCTCCGCCACCGCACGGGGCGCGCCGGCGACGCGGACGTGGACGAGGTCTGCGGGGCCGTCTTCCTCGCGCTGCTGCAGGGCGATCGCCGCCTGCTCCGGCGCTACCGTCCGGAGTTCCGGGTCTCCACCTACCTCGGCGTCATCACGCGCACGGAGGTCGGGCGCTGGCTCCGCGCGCCGGCGGGACGCGCGCGCTCGCTCGACACCGGGGATCGAGGCGCCTCCCTCGAGGACACGCGCGCCGAGGAGCCGTCCGCGGCGCTCGAACGCGGCGAGCGGGCCGACGCGCTGCACGCGCTGCGCGACGCGCTCGCGGAGCTCCCGCCGCGAGACCGATTGCTGCTCACGCTCCGCTACGTGGACGGCCTCGACTACGGCCAGATCGCGGAGGCCCTCCGGGTTCACCGGGAGAGCGTGGGACCGTGGCTCTCGCGGGCGAAGCAGCGTCTCGCGCGCCGGGTGCCGCACCTGAACTCCTGGCTCTAGGCGGTCGAGCGGCAGCGGGAGCCGGAAGGCGGCTGGCGGGGTGGCCGGCCCTGCCAGCAAGACGACCGGGGGGGCGTCCGGGCGCGTGCCCCGGCGGCTATACCGGGGTGCCTGCCATGACGGACGCCCACGACCCTACCCAAGACCTCCCCGCTCAGGACCCGCGGGACGCCCTCCTGGCCGACCTCTTGAAGGCCCTGGATACGGAGGGGGTCGTGCGCCCCGGGCCGGACGCGGGTCGCGTCGCCGGGCACCTCGCCGGGGTGGGGGACGTCGACCTGCTGGAAGACGCCGCCCGCGATCCCTCGGTCCGTCGCCTCCTCGCCGAGATCGTCCGTGAGGTTCCCCTCGCGG
>DATLLK010000244.1:0-6666 GCA_035537895.1 Planctomycetota bacterium | reverse complement strand
CTCCGGCCGGGTACTCCCTTCTTCGATCGACCTTCATGCTCCATTCACCCAATTTGAATATTTTAAGATTCTTGATCCGACTTAGTGGGACTAAGGACCCGAATGTTTTTACCAAACTGCAACGAACAAGCCCCTGTCTGCGTCGTCTATTTGGCTGTGGGGTCGTCCCGAATGGAGTCTCGAGCGGAGTCTCGAGCGGAGGTGGGCCATGGCGGACCGGCGGGCGTGGGTGGCGGGGCTTGCGGCTCTCCTTCTCGGATTGGCCGGCGCGGCCATCGGAGGTGGGAGCCCGGCCTGGGCCGAGGCGCCGCCCGCGGAACCCGGCGCCCCCGCCGACGAGACGCCGACGCAGGCGTACGCCCGGTTGGAGGCGACCGTCAAGGGGCACCTGAAGGAGAAGGACGAGGCCGCGCTCAAGGCCGACTGCGCCCGGGCGAAGGAACTCGGCCTCTCCTGCGCGGAGGTCGCGCTGCGCCCGAAGTACCTGGCGCTCCTCGGATCGATCCTCCAGGGCACCCGCGAGGAGGAGGTCCGCAAGGTCGCGATCCAGGCGATCGGCGAGACGAAAGAGAAGTCGATGTTCAAGTACCTGAGGCCCTACCTCGCCATGCCCAATGCGAAGGAGGCCGGCCCCCTTCTGATCCCGGCGATCGAGGCGGCCGGACAGCTGGCCGCCAACGACGGCGCCCTCCTCCTCGTCGGGCTCGTGAAGGACTCGAAGGTGATGACCGTCGCGCAGGCCGCGATCAAGGCCATCGGGGGCTACGCCTCGAACGCGCGGATGCGCCAGAAGGTCGTGGGCGACGTGATCGCCACCGTGCGCAAGAGCCGTCCCGGTGTCGGCAGCCGGGCGGACACGAGCAGCGGCGAGGTGGTCCCGACGGCCCGGGTCCGCACGGGCGACGAGGAGATGTCGCGCTGGCAGGCGCTCGCCCCCGTCCTCGTCGAGACGCTGAACAAGATGACGGGCCACAACGCCGCCACGGCCGAGGACTGGTTCGACCTCTACGACCGCTACAAGACCCAGCCGAACGTCCTGTTCCCCGCGGTGGCCACGGAGAAGGAGAAGACGCCCTAGAAACGTCCGGACGATCGACCGCGAACGCGGTCGATGCGGTGCGGCGGTCTCCGGGCCGCCGCGTAGGATGGCGCGCCCCTCCCCGGAGCCCGCCGTGCGCCTTCCCCTCGCCTTCGTCCTCCTCGGCGCGTTCGCGTCCGTGGCGCGCGCGCAGGACGCGTCGCCCTCGGGCCCGCGCGCCGCCGCCGACCGCGTGCGCGCCTCGATCCCCGCTCCGATCGAGCCCGAGGGGGAGGGGAAGCCCGTCCCCGGGTTCTCGTGGGAGGCCGACCTCGCGCTCTCCGGCGAGCGCGCGGGCACCTACCGTTGCAGCGCCGAGCCCGGCGTCTACCGCGGGGAGCCGGTGTGGCTGACGAGCGAGCACGTGAGCGTGACGTGGGGAGGCGCCTCCACGACGACCGAGGTGTCGCTCTACCTCGCGCGCGACCTCTCCCTGCTGAAGGGCGAGTGGATGCGCACGTCGCCCGAGGGCTCGGTCCGGCTCGACCTTCGGCGCGAGGGCGACCGCCTGAAGGTCGTGCGCGAGGTCGTCGCGGGCACGACGGAGAAGGAGCCCGAGACGCTCGACCTCCCGTGCCCCGAGGGCGCGACGTGGGGCCGCGTGGCCCTCCTGCTGTTCCTCCGCCATGCGCCGGAGGCGGCCGCGACCTACGAGCTGCCGCCCGCGCCCGTCGAGGCGGCCGTGCCGTCCGTCGACGGCCACGACCCGGCGCCCGCGAAGGAGCCGATCCGCGTCGAGGTCCGCGGCGCGGCGAAGTACGGGACCGCGCCGCGCGTGCGCGACGCGTGGCTCGCCGTCGTGACCGAGGGCCACCGCAAGGGGGAGACGTGGCTCGAGGCGAAGGGCCGCGCGCCCCTCGCCGCGGTCGCCGTGCAGCCTCCGGGCCTCTCGCTCGTCCCCAAGGGCGAGGGCGGCAGCGCGGTCGCCTACGACGACGACAAGCCCGCGACGACGTGGAAGGCCGCCTTCCTGAAGTTCGGCCACGGCTACCACCAGGCCGTCGAACGCTGGATCGTCGCCTCGATCCACTGGCAGAGCCTCTACGACGCCGACGTCGCCGCCGACTCCTGGCCCAAGGAGAAGCCCGTCGAGGAGCTGCGCCAGGCCTACGTCCAGGAGTTCCTCGCCCGGAGCAAGCACCGTCCGCGCGCGGACGCGGACGCGCTGCTGCGCATGACGCTCGCGACGGCGGAGGAGAAGACGCTGCCCGACGGGACCGTCGTGCTCGCGACGCACCCCGAGTTCGGCGGCAACGTCTTCCACTTCCGGCCGGTGGACGGCATCTGGCACATCGTCAAGCTCGAGCAGTAGGCTCTGGCCCCGTCCTCCCGGCGGGGCGCAACAGCGCGACCGCGAGGAGACTGAACGCGCCCGCGAGGCGCCACGTCGCCTCGAGGTCGAGCCCCGCCGCGCGCGCCTCCCGCGCGAGCGCGTCGCGCGTCAGCGTGACGCAGCGCCGGTCCCTTCCGCGACGCCGCTGCGACCGCGCCTTCCAGGCGTCCGCGTCGGCGAACGTGACGATCACGGCGCGCCGCACGACCCGCCCGAGCTCTTCGAGCGCGCGCGCGCGGTCCGCCGGGTCCGTCAGGTGGTGGAGGAGGCGCCAGCAGACCGCCGTGTCGAACGCGCGGTCCGCGGCCTCGATGCGCTCGACGCTCCCCTCGCCGACGACGACCCGCCCCGCCGCGATCGGCGCCGCCAGCGCCCGGGTCGCCTCCGCCGTCATGGCGGGCGACAGGTCGAGGGCCGTCACCCGGGAGGCGCGCTCGAGCAGGACCGGCACCATGCGCCCCGCGCCGCACGGGACGTCGAGGACCTCGCCCTCCGTCCCCGCCCGGGAGAGGGCCCGGCGAAGGAGGGATCGCTCCCGTCCCGCGGACAGCCGGCGGGACCACGACCGGTCGTACTTGTCGCGGTAGGCCGCCGCCCCGGCCGTGCTCCCGTACCGCGCCAAGAGGCCGTCGCCGACGCCCATGGGGGGGACGGTACCAAGCGCCCGCCCGCCGCGACGCCCCCGTGACGCCCGCGGGCGTTCATACTGACGCACCCCCTCGTGGACGGGGACCGGAGGCGCGCGCGTGGGCGTCGGCGTGCGGACGTGGATCGCCGGGCTGCTGATCGCCGCGGCGCTCGGCGCCGCCGCGTGGTGGTGGCTCTGCCCGCCCGGGCGCGACGTCGGCACCGAGGAGCTCTCGGCGGCCGAGGCCGACGCCGCGGCGCAGGACCTCGCCGTGCTCGCCGGGCGCGGCACGGTCCGTGCGCCCGACGCCACGCCCGTCCGCACCGCCCGAGGGACCGTCGTGGGGGAAGTGCGCAAGGCCGGTCAACCCGCCGCGGCGCGCATCGTCGTCTACGAGATCTTCCGCGCCGACGCCGGCACGCAACTGTGGAGCGTCCCCGACGCGATGGTCCCGCTCGACGGTCCCATTCCGGCGCCCGTCGCCGAGGCGACGGCCGGGGCCGACGGCGCGTTCCTCCTCGACCTCCCGGCGCCCGCGAGGTACCTGCTCGTCGCGACGGGGGACGGGCGCGCGCGCGCCGAGGTCACGGTCCGCACGGACCGCGCGCGCGTCGCCGCGCGGCTCGAGCTGCGGGGCGGCGACGCCTCGCTCTCGGGACGCGCGGTCCACGCCGACGGCCGGCCGTTCCGCGGGTCGATCCTCGTCGCGCCCGTGGGACTCCCGGGCCCCGCGACGTTCGTCTTCGACGCGATCGCGACCGACGAGGAAGGGAGATTCACCGCGGGCGGCCTCGATCCCGGTCCCCACACCGTCTCCGCCTTCGTGCCCGGCCGCTGGCGGGCGATGAGCCGGGACGTCCCCGTGCCCCACCCGGGCGAGTTCACGTTCGTCGTCGACGAAGGCACGGTCGAGGTCGCGGGTCGCGTGACCGACGAGAAGGACGGCCGCGGGGTCCCGGGCGCGGTGGTCACCGCGACGCTGGGCGGGCTCGCCGACATCCAGCGCTTCGACGGCCGCGCCGTGGCGGACGGCGACGGCCGGTTCAGCGTGCGCGCGCCGGCGCTGCGGTCCGGGTGGCGGGTGGACGCGGTGGGGTTCGCTCCGCTCAACGCCTGGCGGCCGGCGCCGCCCGAGGGGACGCCGCTGGAACTTCGCCTCGTGCGGCTCGCGCGCCTCTCGGGCCGCGTCACCACCGAAGGCGAGGGCGCGCCGACGCCGGGCGTCACCGTCTACGCCGTCACGCAGGGAGCGGAACAGGAGGCCGCGCAGGGGCTCACCGACGCCGATGGGCGATACGCGATCCCCGGCGTGCGCCCCGGCGAGGTGACCGTCTTCGCGTGGGGCAACGGCTGGTGCTCGCCCGACCTCGAGTCGGCGCAGCAGCACGGCTTCAACCCGCTCATGACGACGATCACGCCGGATACCGCCGCCGTCGTGGACCTGACGGTGCGTCGCGCCGCACGCGCCTCGGGTCGCGTGACCGACGCCGCCGACGCGCCGGTCGTCGGTGCGCAGGTCGTCTCGAACCGCGCCCAGCAGACCCGCGGCTTCTTCTCGCTCCTCGGACCGGATCGCGCCGTCGCGACCGACGCCGACGGCCGCTTCGTCGTCGACACCCTGCTCCCCGGCGTCTCGTACCGCTTCGAGGCGAGCGCGCCGTCGACGTCGCCGGCCCAGTCGCCTCCGATGCGGGCGGACCCCGCGACGCCGCTCGTCGTCGACTTGAAGCTGGGCGCCCCGCGGTGGATCGACGTGGAGCTGGTCGAGAAGGAGTCGGGAACGCCCGTCTCCGGGGTCATGGTCCAGGCCTACCAGCAGGTCGTGAACGGCAACTGGAAGTCCTTCGGGCCCACGACGTCCGGCGCGGGAGGTCGCGCGCGGCTCGGGCCCGTGCCGCCCGGGCCCTTGATGCTCTGGGCGTGGAGCGACGGCTACCAGATGACGGAGCAGCCGACCGTCGGCGGCCCCGAGGACAACACGGCGGACGTGCAGGCGAAGCTCACGATGATCCGGAACCGGTTCATCCAGGGCGTCGTGCGCTACGCGGACGGCCAGCCCGTCGTCCGCGCCTGCATCCGCGTGAAGGCCACCGACTTCGAGGACACGAACCAGGCCGGCGAGGACGGCCGCTTCCGCTCGCAGTGCCCTGCGACCGCCGAGTCGGTCGAGGTCATGGTGCTGAAGGACTGGGAGGGCGAGGTACTGGTCGAGACGCGGGCCGCCCCGAACGGACCGTCCCTCACCCTGACCGTGCCGGGCGCGAAGCCGCCGCGCTTCCTCGTCCGCGTCCTGGACCCGTCCGGCCGGCCCGTGACGTACGCGACGGCCATTCTGATGGTGGGGGAGAGCACCGAGGACGCGTACCTGTCGGACGGCCGCGCGGAGTTCGCGGTCCCGAAGGAGGCGGCGCACATCCTCGTCCACGGCGCGCGGGGCGACAGCGGGCCGCTCCCGCTCGGATTGACGATCGCGGGCCCCGTCGACACGAAGGCCAGTGAGCTCGAGGTGCGGATGGGGCCGGAGGTGCGGATCGAGGGCGTCGTGCGCACGGCCGACGGCCGCCCGGTGCGCGGCGCCTTCCTCCGTGCGCGGCCGAAGGACCTCCCGGCGCCGTTCGCCAACTGGAGCGAGGAGATCGCCACGAGCCGGACCGACGACGCGGGGCGCTTCCGCCTCGGCGGGCTCGGGGCGGGGATGTACACGATCCGCGTGGACGCGGCCGACCGCGGCGGGCGCACGGAGCCCGTCGAAGCCAAGGCCGGGACGACCGACCTCGTCATCACGCTGGGCGAGGGGACGGAGATCGCGCTGACGGTGCTCGGCGCCGACGGCCAGCCCGTGACGGGCGCCCGCGTCCAGACGCGCGGACAGAACACGCGGCCGGCCGTCACGGAGACCGACGCCGCGGGGACCGCTCACATCCGCGGGCTCGACCGTACGGCGAAGTACCGCCTCGACGTGACGCCCGACGAGACGCGCACGGACCTGATGGCGTTGTCGCGCGAGGCCTGGCTGCCCCGCGACGAGGTCGTCGAGCTCGCCCCGGCGTACGTCCTCGAGGGCGTGGTGCGCGACCGCACCGGCGCGCCGCTGACGGAAGGGTGGGTGGACGCGATCTTCGAGGGCAACGTCGTGCAGCGCGCCCGCGTCGCAAAGGACGGGGGGTTCCGCATCCAGCGCCTCGCCGAGGGCACCTACCGCGTCATCGCGCGCACGCAGGAGCCTGCGCGCTCGAGCCGGCCGATCCTCGCGGCCGCGGGCTCGCGCGACCTCGCTCTCGTCCTCGACTCGTCGAGCGAGCTCGCGTTGAAGCTCGAGGGGTGGAAGCCCGTCGAGGGCGGCATGTGGACGACCCTCTGGGACGAGGAGACGGGCACGGCGCTCGACTGGGTGGCGGTCGGGGACGACGGCACCGCCCGCTTCAACCAACTCCATCCCGAGAGCCGCTACACCGTCTACGTCGTGCGCGAGACGAGCGTCGAGGGGGACGAGGGCCCGCCTCCCACGCAGGTCGGCTGGAAGGCGGGGGTCAAGGGCGACGCCGGCAGCGTGTCCGTCGCCATGGAGTCCGGCGTGACGATCGGCGTGCGAGTGCGCTTCCCGCCCGGCGTCGCCCTTGACCCCCG
>DATLLK010000243.1:0-3096 GCA_035537895.1 Planctomycetota bacterium | reverse complement strand
GGGCCCTACGCCCCTCGGGGGGACGTTCTGGAGGTTGCTACGGCATCGAGGCCGGAGCCGGAGCCACCATCGGCGCCGAAGGCACGCAGGGGTTGTTGCACGCCGGCGTCGGAACGGCGCAGTTCATGTTCTTGCGCCACTCCCAACGACCGTCGGAAACGCACACCTGCTTGCACTGCGTCGTGTACTCGGCCGGGATCACGATGTCCTTGTAGTACCCGCAGGTGTCCTCGACCTGGCGGCAGACCGTCTCATAGACGGCCGGCTCCTCGAGGACCTGGCAGGACTCGGGCTTCGTGCAGACCTGCTTGCAGCGCTTCTCGTAGACCGGCGGGATCGTGACGAGCGCGTAGCAGTCCTGCTTGCCGCAGGCCTGGTCGGCCGGCGGGCAATCGATCCGCTGCCACTCGGTCCGAGCGCCGCAGACCTCGATGCACTCCTCGACCGTGGCGTACTCGGCAGGGATCGGGATCCGCTTCTGGCAGGACTGCTTCACGCAGACCTGCTCGGAGACCTGCTTGTACGTGGGCGGGACCCACTCCTTCTGCACGCACTCAGGCTTGCAGCAGACCTGCTCCGTCACCGTGTTGTAGACGGGCGGAACGAAGACGCAGCACCAGGCCTCGCCCGGCTGAGCCTGGGCGGGATAGGCACCGCAGCCCGTGGCGACCGGCGCGGGAGCGCAAGGCGCAGCACAGGGGGATGCACACGGCGACGCGCACGGCGAGCACTGGGGCTGGCACGGGCTGCACGTGTTGCACGCGTTCGGCTGGTTGCACGGGTTGCAGTTCGAACAGCCGGCAGCGACGAGGCCGACCGCGACGATGGCGACGAGCGCCACAGCGCGGAGGACCGGGATGAACGTAGACCTCATACCTAAACCTCCTTGAATCGTCCCCGGGACGCCTGGGATTACACCCCGGGAGTCCCCGGCACGCAACCATATTCGCTTCGTCGGTCGGGGGGCTGGAGGGCTTGACTCCAAGAGCGGCCCTTCCCGCGAACCCATCCTCTCTCGAAGGACGAAAGGCACGCTACCCCACCCCGGAGGGGCAGGGAAGGAATTCCGAAGCGAGGCGCCCGGACCCGAACACGGGCCTAATGACGGAAGTCCTCGCCCGCGTAGGCCGCCTCGTACTGGCGTGCGACGGCGTCCCACCCGAACGACGCGGCTCGATTCCGGCCGGCCGCGCCCAGCGCCTCGACGCGCGCGGGATCCTCCCGCAGTCCGCGCAGCGTCGCGGCCCAGCGCAGGACGTCGCCCCCGGGCACGACCAGGCCGCACGCCTCCGCCCGCTCGGGCAGCGCTCCGCCGTCGGCGACGAGGAGCGCGGCCCCCGCGGCCGACCCGTCGAGCGCCGCGAGGCAGAACGTCTCGTAGTCGCCGAGCGTCGGCGCCGCGACCACGTCGGCCCGGGCGAGGATCGCGCGCCGTTCGTGGACTTCGAGATGGCCGACGAACTCGACGCGCGAGCCGAGGCCGAGCTCGTCGGCCCGCGACCGGAGCGCGGCGCGCTCGGGACCCTCGCCCGCCACGACGAGCCGCGCGTCCTCGCCGTCGGGGAACGCCCGGTGGAACGCGTCGAGCAGGACGTGGACGCCCTTCTCCCGCACGAGCCGGCCGAGATAGACGACGCGGAACCCCGCGTGCGGCGCCCGCTCCGCCGGCATCGCGTCCGTCGGGCCCCACGGCACCACGCGGACGGGACGCGCGGCGACGCGCTCGAGGCGATCGGCCACGAATCGCGACGGCGCCACGACCTCGTCGGCGCCGGCGAGAACGCGCGCGACCTGCGCCGCGCGCCGCGCGGCGCGCCGGGCCGTCCGTGATCCCGCGCCGGGTCCCGACGGCGCGAACTCGTCGGCGCTGTGCGCGGTCACGACGAGGCGCGCGCCCGCGCGGTGTCGGGCGGGGAGCAGCCAGGCGGCCACGCGGGAGAGCGCGTGCACGTGCAGGACGTCGACGCCCGCACGGGTCGCGCGCCGGATCTGGCGGAGGTAGGCGGGGCGGCCGCCGAGGAGCCCCCCCACGTGGGCGAGCGGCACGAGGCGCACACCGGGGATCGCGGGACAGGCGAGGACGTTCTGGCGGCGCACGGCGAGCAGGACGTCGTGCCCTCGCCGCGCGAGCGCCTCCGTCAGGCGCACGACCGCCGTGCCGATGCCGTAGCGGGGCAGATTGCCGTCCAGGCTGACGTGCGCGACGCGCACTACGGCGTCTTCGGGCGGAACAGCGCGAACGCGGACGTGAAGCCGTGCAGGTGGGTCGAGCGGCCGACGGGACCGATCTCGCCCGCGCAGAAGAAGCCGCCGACGGGCACGGCGCCGAACCGCGCGTGGAACGCGCGCGTGTCGTGGTCGGGCGTTCCGTAGAGGTGCATCCCGCGCCCGCTGCAGCAGAAGAGCAAGGCGCCGCGGCAGCCGGCGCCCGGTCCGTCGGCGGTCGAGGCCAGCGTGCGGTCGAGATCCTCGGACGACGTGACCAGGTCGCGCACCTGCAGGCGGACGCGGCGGCCGGCGCGGAGCGACTCGCCGACGAACAGCCCCTCCCCGTCGCGCTCGCGGCCGAGGAAGTTGCGGACGAGCCAGGCCTCCTCGTCCGCCGCGAACGGGTCGGTCTCGACGCCGAGCAGCAGGGCGGAGGTCCGCGCGAGCCGTTGGTCGCCCTCGCTCGCCTCGCGCAGGACCTCCTGAACGCGCGCGAGCGCGGGCTTGCCGTCGAGCGCGCGGAGCAGGTTGCCCTCGCAGTCCGTGATGCGCAGGACCGGACCGATGCCGCGGCACCCCTGCGCGATCGCGGGGGCGAGCGTCACGTCGCCCGAGACGGCGAGGCCCACCGCGCCCGAGCGGTGGATCGCGTCGCCCGCGAAGAGGACCTGGTCGCCTCGGCTCCGCCCACCCGAGGCGAGCCCGCCGACCTTCACGGCGCTCGGGTAGGCGAAGTCGAGCCCGGCGGTCAGCGACTCCGCGGGGAACGTGAACGGATCGGCGAGGAGCACGAAGTCGGGGGACTCGGTCGGCGGCACGCCGACGAGGGCGTGCCACGCGCCGGGCGGCGCGTCCGGGTCGGGCAGCGCCTCCGCGCCGGCGTGGAAG
>DATLLK010000242.1:0-9313 GCA_035537895.1 Planctomycetota bacterium | reverse complement strand
AAAGAAGTACAAACACTGCTGCATGCAGGCCTGACGCCACTCACGCTGCGCGTGCACCGCGACCCTTGGGGGTGCGCCGGATCGGGTGCGACTCCCCTGAGCGAGTCCGTTGGCGACGAGCCTGGTCCGGGTGCGACTTCCCTGGTCGGTCGGGCCCGATTTTCGAGGGCCCGCGCGAGGTGCGATCACGCAGCCCCGCTCAACGGGCGCGATCGGGCGGCCGCGAGCGCCGCGTGTCAGGAGCCCGACACGTAAGCGAGCGGCCGCGCCGCACGGGCCCCCGAAAGCGGGCCCGTACCTACCTGATCCGAAAGCCCTCTTGGCGAGCTAGCGCGGGTTGATGGGGCCGGGGAGGGTCGGCTCCGGCTCGGGCATTGCCGGCGGCGCGTCGGTCGGAGGAGGCGGTGCGGGAGGCATCGGGCTGGGCGTCGGGCGGGCCCACTCTTCGGGGGTCGCCTCGGGGGTCGGCTCGGGCATCGGCTCGACGCCGTCCTCGGGCGGGACGGTTTCGCCCGTCTCGGGCTGGCCGAACGGCGCCCAGTGGCCGGGCACGTGCTCGGGGACGCGCACGATGCGCGTCGTCTCCGGGCGGACGAGGACCTGCTCGTCGCGCATGCCGGTCTGGCGGCGTTCCGTGCGGGTTCCGACCTGGACGTTCTCGACGCGCGAGCCGACGACGACCGTGCGGCGGTTCTCGCCGACCTGGACCCTCGTGACGACGCCGGTCGCGGGGTCGGTCCGCTGCTCGAAGACGGGCTCCACGACCTCCTTCGTCACGGGAACGCTGCGGTTCTGGAAGATCGGGACCTCGACCTCCTCGATGACCGGGACGCGCCGCGTGCCGTAGACCGCGGGCTCGACGACCTGCGACTCGCGCCAGATCGTCGCGGCGGGGATCCAGACCTGCCCGGCGGACGGCATCGTGATCGTCGGCGCGGGCGACGTCGGCTGGACGACGCCGGGCACCGGCGCGGAGCCGACCCACGTCGTCGTGGGCGGCGGCGGCGACACGTAGACGGGCGCCGGCTGGCGGACGTAGACACGGCGCGGCTGGGAGATCACGGCGCCGAAGATCGTGCCCACGGCGAAGCCGCCCACCGCCCAGCCCCAGTTGTTGTCGCTGTGGTGGTGGCTGTGGCGCTGCTGCGGCGAGTAGTACCGGGACTTGTAGCGGGGGCCCGCCTGCGCCGCCGGCGCGAGGGGGAGCAGCACGCTGGCTGCGAGCAGAGCGACGACGCCGGTACGCATGGGGGACTCCGCGAGGGGCCCCGGTCGCCGCCCACGCGGCTCCGGTTCCCGCTCCCTATCGTACAAGTCGCGTGCCGGTCCGTGGCCGTTCGTGGGGACCTCTGCAACCCGCGCCGGCGGAGGCGGTTAGGTCCATCTGCTTGCACGGCCCTCGCGCGCCGCGCAGGCGAAAGAGCGAGGTTGCACTGTCCGCTGCCGGGGACAGCGTACGCTGAGCGACCGATGTCCGCCGCCGCGCTGCCCGAACCCGACCGGACCCCGCCCCGCGGAGTGCCCCGGTGGCTGTGGCCTCCGCCGGGCGCGGTCGTGCGGCGCGTGGTGCTCCGCGAGGAGTGGGCGTCCGGCGCCGCGCGCCACGACGTCGTCGAGGGTACCGCGCCCGAGCCCGCGCACCTGCGGGCGCTCCAGTGGCTGACCGGCGAGCACGTGCGCGACGACGCGCCCGCGGCGGCGCACGGCGTGCACGACGTCCTGCTCGAGATCGCGCGGACCGAGATGCGGGGCGGGCGCGTGGGGCACTCCTACGCGCTCAACGGGCAGGCGCTCGGCGCGCCGTCCAACGCCGACGCGCGGGGCGTCCTCTGGCGCTACGCGCTCGAGGTGCTCGGGCGGGCCCCGGAGGAGTTCCCCCCGCGCGACGACCTCTTCGCCTAGGCTCTGCCCCCGCGGCGCGGCGGTCGCGGGTCGGGGACGTCACGCGAGCAGGAGGTAGACCGACGCGGCGGCGCTGACCGCGGCCGTCACGAGGCGGATGAAGGGGACGCCGCGCCGGATCGCGGTCCGCGCGCCGAGCCATCCTCCGACGAGGTTGGCCGCGGCGAGCGCGAGCCCCTCCGGCCACAGCACCGCGCCCCGCGCGATGAACGCGCAGAGCGCGCCCGCGTTGCTCGCGAGGTTGACGACCTTCGTCGTGCCCGTCGCGAGCAGCGCCGGCAGCGCGAACCACGTCGAGAACGTCCAGAAGAGGAACATGCCGGTGCCGGGCCCGACGAAGCCGTCGTAGGCGCCGATCACGGCGACGAAGGCCGCGCCGATCCACGGCGAGGGCGGGGGGCGCTCCGCCTGCGGCGCTTCCCGCCGGACGACGCGCACGACCTGCTGCGCCGCGAGCGCGAGGAAGCACAGGGCGAACAGGGGGCGGACCAGGTGCGCCGCCTCCTTCACGAACCGGAGGTAGGAGACCGTGCCGGCGAGGCCGAACGCGAACGCGAGGGGCGCCGCGAGCGCGGCCGCCTTCCACCGGACGCAGCCGTGGTTCGCGTAGCGCACCGTCGCCGCCGTCGTCCCGCACACGCTCGCCACCTTGTTCACCCCGGGCGCCCACTCGGGTCCGAGCACGGCGAGCAGCGGCGGCATCTGGATGAGGCCGCCTCCGCCCGCGATGGCGTCCACGAAGCCGGCGAGGCCGGCCGCCGCGGCGAGACCGAGCAGGACGGGAAGTTCGGTCACGCGGACGGTCTCCCCGCGGGTCAGGCGAGGCGCGCGAGCTCGCGCGTCTCCCCCGACTCGACGTGCACGAGCGCGAGGCGCACGGCGCGCCCCTCCGACGGCAGCGGGCGCGCGGCGAGCAACGCACTCGCCGCGCCCGCCTGCGCGGGAAGGACGTCCATCGCGAGCGTGACGTGCGGGAGCCAGCGGGCGGGCTCGTAGTGCGGCCAGCAGGTCGCGCCCGCGCGGGCGAGGACGTCCACCATCGCGGCGTGGGCGGAGCGGAGCGCGGGACTCGTCGTGACGGCGAGGTGGACGACGCAGCGCGTCGCGCTGAACACGCCGTGGCCGGCGTAGCGGACGTCCATCGTGGACGGGCCGATCCGGGCCTCGACCGCGCCCGCCGCCACCGCCTCGGGGTCGCCCTCGTCGAAGACGACGAGCGTCAGGTGGGGACGGTGGCGTCCGTGGCCGTGACGCGCGAGGGAGGGCACGCCGGCCTCGTCGAGCGCGCTCCAGAGCGAGCGGACGTCCGCCTCGGAGGCCTCGTCGAGCAGGAGCGTGATCGCGTGGGCCATGCCGTCGCTACGGTGCCCCGGCCCTCCACCGCGATCAAGGTCCGATCCCGGGCGGGCGCGCGCCCGCGCCGTGAAGCGGCCGCGACCGATTCGGGCCACGCACGGCGGCGGACGGCATGATCCCGCGGTGGCGTCCGACGTCGTCGAGATCCGCGGGCTCGTCAAGCGCTTCGGCGACGTCGTCGCCGTGGACGGGCTCGACTTGGCGATCCACGCGGGCGAGTGCTTCGGCCTCCTCGGGCCCAACGGCGCGGGGAAGACGACCACGATCGAGATCCTCGAGGGCCTCCAGGACCCGACGGGCGGCGACGTGCGCGTGCTCGGCCTCACCTGGGCCCGCGAGGGCAGGGCGATCCGCGAGCGGATCGGCGTCCAGCTGCAGGAGACGGTGCTCGAGGGAAAGCTGACCGTCCTCGAGACGCTGCGCCTCTTCTCGTCCTTCTACCCGCGCCCGCGGCCGCTCCCGGAGGTCCTCCACGAAGTGGGCCTCGAGGAGAAGTCCTCCGCGTGGGTCCGCAACCTCTCGGGCGGCCAGCGCCAGCGGCTGGCCGTCGGGTGCGCGCTCGTCTGCGATCCGGAGATCCTCTTCCTCGACGAGCCGACGACGGGTCTCGACCCCGCCGCGCGACGGGGGCTGTGGGACGTGATCCGGCGCTTCCAGGCGCGCGGCCGCACCGTGGTGCTGACGACCCACTACATGGACGAGGCGGAGCGGCTCTGCGACCGCATCGCGATCGTCGACCGGGGTCGCGTCGTCGCGCTCGGCACGCCGGGCGAGCTGGTCGCGCGGGTCGGCGGCGAAGAGGTCGTCGAGATCGAGACCGTTCCCCCGCTGCCCGCGGCGACGCTCTCCGCGGTCGACGGCGTGCGCTCGGCGCGCGCCGACGGTCAGGGGTGGCGCCTCGTCGTGGCGGGGCTGGCCCGCACCCTCCCCGCGCTGCTCGCCGCCGTCGCCGCCTCCGGCGCCTCTCCCGTGCGGCTCGCGACGCGCCACGCGACGCTCGAGGACGTCTTCCTCGCGGTCGCCGGGCGGCGCTTCGAGGAGGCCGAACGCGCGGCCGCCGGGCCGCAGGGCGCGGGGGCCTCCGCATGAGCGCATCGCGCCCTCCGCGCCAGCTCGGCCAGCTGTGGCTCTCCCGCGCGCGCGAGTTCACGCGCGAGCCCGGCGTCCTGTTCTGGGTGTTCGGCTTCCCGCTGCTCCTCGCCGTCGCGCTCGGGATCGCGTTCCGTGACCGCGGCGCCGAGCGGTCGGTCGTGCTCGTGGCCGAGACGGGCGACGCCCAGGCGTCGGGCGCCCTCGTCGAGGCGCTCGCGGCCTCCCCGCTGCTCGAGCCCCGTGCGGCCCCGGCGCCCGAGGCCGAGGAGCGCTTCGGCCGCGGCGAAGGCCTCGTCCTCGTCCGGCTCGGGCACCCGCCCGAGACGGCCTTCGACCCCGCGCGGCCCGGCGCGGCGGTCGCCGCCGCCGCCGTGCGCGACGCGCTCGAGCGCGCCGCCGGGCGGCGCGACGTCCTCGACGTCCGCGAGGCGACGGCGGTGGCGCCCGGGCGCCGCTACGTGGACTTCCTGATCCCGGGGCTCCTCGGGCTGTCGCTCCTGAGCGGCGGGATCTGGGGCGTCGGCTACGGCGTCGTCGGGATGCGGGTGAAGCGGCTCCTGAAGCGCCTGGCGGCGACCCCGATGAGCCGGCCGGCCTTCCTCGCGTCGTTCCTGCTCCACCGGCTGAGCGTCGCGTTCCTCGAGGCGGCCTTCCTGCTCGTCTTCGCGCGCCTCGCCTTCGGCGTCGTCCTGCGCGGGTCGTGGCTCGACCTCCTCGCGCTCATCGTCGCGGGCGCCGCCTCCTTCTCCGGCCTGGGCCTCCTCATCGCGTCGCGCGCGCGGAACATGGAGACCGCGAACGGGCTGATGAACCTCGCCTCCCTCCCGATGTGGCTGCTCTCCGGCGTGTTCTTCTCGACCTCGAACTTCCCGGGGTGGCTGCGCCCGTTCGTCGACGCGCTGCCGCTGACGGCGTTGAACGACGCGCTGCGGGGCGTCGTCAACGACGGCCACGGGCTCCTCGCCCTCCTGCCGCAGGTCGGCATCCTCCTCGCGTGGGGGATCGTCTGCTTCGCGCTCGCGCTCAGGCTGTTTCGCTGGCAGTGACGCGGCGCGCCCGCGCGCGCACGACCGCCTTGCGGATCTCGTCCGTCCAGAGGACGAGGCTGCCCACGCCCGCGATCAGGAGCACCTCGGAGAGGGGCAGCGGGACGGTGTGGAAGACGGCGTTCATCGACGGGAGGAAGACGACCCCCATCTGGAGGAGGTTGGCGACGAGGAGGCCGCCCACGAGCCAGCGGTTGCGGAAGATCGAGGGATCGAGCGCCGTCCGCGTGGCCGACCGCACGTTGAGCACGTTGAACCACTCGCACACGGCGAGCATCGTGAACGTCGCCGTCTGCGCGAGCGCGAAGTCGTCGTGCCGGGCGAGGTGCCAGGCGAAGATGCCGAGGACCGCGCCCGCGATCGCGACGCACAGGAGGGCCGCCCGCCACACGGCGTCGCGAGGCAGGAGGGCCTCGCCCACGGGCACCGGCGCGACGCGCATCTCGTCGCCCTCGCCCGGCTCGAGGACGAGGTTGATCGTGATCACGGTCTCGGTCACGACGTTGTTCCACAGGATCTGCACCGCCGCGAGCGGAAGGGGCATCCCGAGGAACAGCGCGCCGAGCAGGATCAGGACCTCGGCGACCGACGTCGAGAGCTGGAGCAGGATCGCCTTGCGGAGGTTCCGGTAGACGATCCGCCCCTCGCGGACGGCGGCGACGATCGTCGCGAAGTCGTCGTCCGTGATGACCATCTTGCTCGCCTCGCGGGCGGCCTCCGTGCCCGTGAGCCCCATCGCCACGCCGACGTCGGCCTGCGCGAGCGCGGGCGCGTCGTTGACGCCGTCGCCCGTCATCACCACGACCTCGCCGCGCGCCTGGAGGGCCTCGACGATCCGCAGCTTCTGCTCCGGGCGAACGCGTCCGTAGACGGCGATGCGGTCCACCTCGCGTCGCAGGCCGTCCTGGCCGAGCGCGTCGAGGTCGGCGCCCGACCTCGCGAGGTCGGCCTCGCCCGAGAGCCCCACCTCGCGGGCGATCGCGACGCCCGTGGCGATCTCGTCGCCCGTGACCATGACCGGCCGGATGCCCGCCGAGCGGCACTCGGCGACGGCCCTGGGCACCTCCTCGCGCGGCGGGTCGATCTCGCCCACGAGGCCGAGGAAGACGCCCTGCCCGCGCAGGGCCTCGTAGCCGGCCTTCACGTCGGCGCCCTCGACCTCGCACGCCGCCAGCACCCGGAGCGCGCCGCTCGCGAGCGACTGGACCGACGCGACGACGCCCTCGCGCGCCGCCGGCGTCAGGTCCGTGACGTCCCCGCCGGAGCGCATCGCCCGGCAGAGGGGGAGGACCGCGTCGGGCGAGCCCTTCCCGTAGACGACCCGGCGCCCCGCGACCTCGTGCTGCGTGGCCATCGACCGCCGGCCGGACTCGAACGGGATCTCGCCCGTGCGCGGCCGCTCGCGCCGCAGGGCGTCGAGGTCGAGCCCGGCGCGGGACGCGAGCGTCACGAGGGCGGCCTCCGTCGGGTCGCCCACCGGAGTCCACGCGCGGCTCTCGGACGAGGGCGGCGAGATCGTCGCGTCGTTGCACAGGGCGAGCGCCTCGAGCAGCCGGCGCGTGCCGGGCAGCGCCGCGGGGTCGCCTTCCTCCCCGCCCGTGTCGAACCGACCCTTCGGCTCGTAGCCTTCGCCGCGGACCCGGAAGGCGGGCTCGCCGGGCGCGCGGACCTCGACGACGGCCATCTCGTTGCGCGTGAGCGTGCCCGTCTTGTCGGTGCAGATCGTCGTGACCGAGCCCAGCGTCTCGACCGCGGAGAGGCGCCGCACGATGGCGCCGCGCCGGGCCATGCGCTGCACGCCGACCGCGAGCGCGATCGTCAGCGCCACGGGGAGGCCCTCGGGCACGAGCGACACGATCTGGCTGATCCCGACGACCAGGACCTCGTGGAAGGGGAGCCCGCGCAGGAGCCCCGTCGCGAGGACCACGGCGAAGAGGACGCCCGCGACGACGAGCAGCGCGCGGCCGAAGCGGTCGATGCGCCGGGCGAGCGGGGTGGGGGGCTCGACGGCGGCGGCCGTCAGCTGCGCGATGCGGCCGAGCTCCGTCGCGGCGCCCGTGGACGCGACGACGGCCAGGCCGCGCCCGGCCGTCACGTGCGTCCCCGCGTACGCCATGTTGCGGCGCTCGGCGAGCGCCGTGTCCGCGGGCAGCGCCGCGGGATGCTTGTCGACCGGAGCCGACTCGCCCGTCAGCGCGGCCTCCGCCATCCGGAGGTTCTCCGCCTCCACCACCCGCGCGTCGGCGCCCACCTTGTCGCCCGCCGCGAGCACGAGCACGTCGCCCGGCACGAGGTCGCGGGCGTCGACGATCGTCTCGCCCCCGTCGCGGCGCACGCGCACCCGGAGGACGACGAGCCGGCGCAACGCGGCGAGCGAGCGCTCGGCGCGGCCCTCCTGGAACGCGCCCACGACCGCGTTGAGCGTGACGACCGCGAGGATGACCGCCGCGTCCGTCCACTCGGAGAGCGCGGCCGACACCGCGGCGGCCCCGAAGAGGAGGTAGATGAGCGGATTGCGGAACTGGCCGAGCAGGATCGCGAGGCGCGGGCGCGACCGGCTCTCCGGGAGGGCGTTGGGCCCGGTCGCCGCGAGCCGCGCCGCCGCGTCCGAGGCGCCGAGCCCTCGACCGACGTCGGTGCGCAGCTGCGAGGCCGCGGCGTCGGGAGCGAGAGCGTGGACGGGCGGAGCGGGGTCCAGGGGCCACCTCCCGGATCGCGCCCGAGTCTATGCGGTCGTTCGGGGGACGTTCTCCGTTCGATCGACCCCGCCGTTCGTGTACGGTGCCGCGCTCGGCGGGTGCGCGGGAGGCCGCGCAGGAGAAGTGGCGCGGTCGGGCCGCCGCGCCGGAGAGGACCCGCTCCGCGGGACCCCGGTGACGCCATGCCCTTGCTCGCCGCCGCTCCCGCCGCCGCCGTCGCGTGGCCGTGGGCCGTTCCGTTCGGGTTGATGCTCGCGGCGATCGCCGTGATGCCCCTCCTCGCCCCGCACGCCTGGGAGCGCAACGCGACGAAGGGCGTCGTCGCCCTCCTCTGCGGGCTCCCGCCCGCGATCTGGGCGCTGGCCGAGCGCCCCGAGGCGCTCGGGCACGCCGCCCACGAGTACGCGGCGTTCGTCGCCCTGCTCGGCGCCCTCTACGTGCTCGCCGGCGGGATCTTCGTGGACTGCGACTTCCGCGCCACGCCCCGCGTCAACGCCGCCTTCCTCGCGACGGGCGCCGTGCTCGCCAATCTCGTCGGCACGACCGGCGCCGCGATGCTCCTGATCCGGCCCCTCCTCCACACGAACGCCGAGCGCCAGCACAAGGTCCACACCCTCGTCTTCTTCATCTTCGTCGTGTGCAACGTCGGTGGCTGCCTCACGCCGCTCGCCGACCCGCCCCTCTTCCTCGGCTACCTCGAGGGCGTCCCCTTCGCGTGGACGCTGCGCCTGCTGCCCTGGTGGGCCGCGATGAACGCGGCGCTGATCGCCGTCTACCTCGTCGTCGACGCGCGCGCCGTCCGGCGGGAGACGCGCGAGGCGCTCCGGCTGGACGCGGAGGTGCACGTGCCGCTGCGCGTGCGCGGCGGGTGGAACTTCCTCCTGCTCGCCGGGGTGCTCGCGACGGTGGGGCTCAGGGTGCCGTCGCCCTTCGCCGAGGCGGCGATCCTCTCCCTCGCGCTCCTCTCGTTCGTCGCGACGCCGAAGTCGATCCACGCGTCGAACGGCTTCTCCTGGCACCCGATCGTCGAGGTCGCGGTCCTCTTCGCGGGGATCTTCGCGAGCATGGTGCCGGCGCTCGAGATCCTGCGGGCGGCCGGGCCCGACCTCGGGGTCTCCTCGCCGCGCTCGTTCTTCTGGGCGACGGGGGTGCTGTCGGGCCTCCTCGACAACGCCCCGACCTACCTCACCTTCCTGAACGTCGCGCGCGGCATGGACA
>DATLLK010000241.1:0-5345 GCA_035537895.1 Planctomycetota bacterium | reverse complement strand
GTCGATGCACTGGTCGTCGACGTAGAACTTGCCCGGGGCGTTCTCGGCGAGCTTGTTCTGCTTGTCGGCCATGTCGACGATCCGCGCGGATGCGCCGGGAAAGTAAGGCCCGCGGGGGCCTTCCACGACCCAAATCGGGGGCCCGTGCGCGCGCAACCGTCCGCGACGCCGCCCCGGGCCGGGTCGGCGGGGCGCCTGCGCTAGCCCGGTCTATGCACGAGCGTCGAGGCCAACTGGGGGACCTTGAAATGAACAGCCCGCGGTTGGGGCCGATGGATTGGGCCCGGGCGCGAAGCGGCCGCGACGACCGCGTGTTGCACCATCACGTCGAGGAGCGGCCGCTTCGTGGAGGCGACGTTGGGAACCGACGCTGGTGTACGACACGCCCGGGCCCAAGGCGCGGCCCCCAACCTCGGCGTCTCGTGAATAGGCCGGGCTACGCCAGCACCTCGGCGAACAGCGCCCGCTGGATGTGGAGGCGGTTGCCCGCCTGGCGGATCACGAGGGAGTTGGGGGAGTCCACCACCGCGTCGTCCACCTCCACGTTGCGGCGCAGGGGCATCGAGTGGAGCAGCCGGCCGCTCTGCGTCTTCGTCATCAGGTCGACCGTGACGCGCCGGTCCGTGTGCCGGCTGCGCAGGAGCCGCTCCTCGTCGGGCCGCCCGTGGAGGTTGGTCGAGCCCCAGGAGCCGGCGTACACCGCGTGCACGCCCTCGACCGCCCCGGCGAGGTCGGGCGTGAAGCGGACCGAGCCTCCCGTCTGCTGCGCGTTGCGCTGGATCACGTCGAGCATCCCGTGGTCGAGCTCGTAGCCCTCCGGGTGGCAGATCGTCAGGTGCATGCCCATCTTGCCCGCGAGGACGCCGACCGCGTGCGGCACCGCGAGCGGGCGCGCCGTCGGGCTGTAGCACCACGTGAGCGCGATCTTCTTGCCGCGCAGGTCGCCGAACTCCTCCTCCATCGTCAGGGCGTCGCCCCACGCCTGGCACGGGTGCTCGAGGACGCTCTCCATGTTGAAGATGGGGACCGAGGAGTGCTTCTGGAACGACACGAGGACGAGGTCGCGCCGCTCCATCGCCCAGTCGTCGTGGCGCGCGAGCGACCGGATCGCGATCGCGTCCGCGTACTCGGAGAGGACGCGCGCGGCGTCCTTCACGTGCTCCTCGGCCGCCCCGGCCATGACGGCCCCCTCGCGCAGCTCGAGGTGCCAGATGTCGCGCTCCGCCGTCAGGTCGATCACGCTGCCGCCGAGCGTCGAGAAGGCGATCGCGAACGACGCGCGCGTGCGCAGCGAGGGGTTGAAGAACACCATCGCCAGGGCCCGGCCCTGCAGCGGCATGCCGAAGCCCTCGGCCTTCATCGCCCGCGCCCGCTCGAGGACGTAGCGGATCTCCTCCGGGGAGAAGGTGTCGAGCGTGACGACGTCGCGGCCCTGGATCATGCGCGGCCCTCGGCGGGAACGCGGGGGATCCTATCCGCGGGGCCTCGCCGGACGTCGCTCGCGGACGAGCGGCCGAGGGGCCCGGCGGGCGCCGGACGCCGGGTGCGCCCGGGGACGGCCGCGCGGCCGCCCGTGCCCCGCGGGTAGGATGTCGCGACGATGCCGCCCGGCAAGGCCACCCCCGCCGTCGAGGACGCCATGCGCGCGGGTCGGCGGGCGTACGAGGCCGGCCAGTTCGCGGAGGCGGCGCGCCACTTCACGAAGGCCGTGACCGAGCAGGGCGACTACGCCCCCGGCTGGCTCCACCTGGGCAACTCGCGGTGGCGCCGAGGGGACCGCGACGGGGCCGCGCAGGCCTACCGCCGAGCGGTCGAGGAGGACCCCGGCAAGGGCCGCGCCTGGCAGAACCTCTCGACGGTCCTGCTCGCCGCGGGTGCCTGGGAGGAGGCCGCCGCGGCCGCCCAGCGCGCCGCCGCGCTCGAGCCTACGAGCTGCAAGGGGTGGAACAACCTCGCGGCCGCCCGGCACGCGCTCGGCGACCACCGGGGCGCCGAGACCGCGCTGCGCCGCGCCCTCGAGGCGGACGAGGCCTTCGGAACCTCGTGGGCGAACCTCGGCCGCCTGCTCCTCGAGGAGCGCCGCGGGGAGGAGGCCGAGGCGGCGCTCAAGCGCGCCTTCGACCTGGGCGAGCGCGACCCCGCGACGCGCCTCGCCCTCGTGCACGCGATGACCGCGCGCGGCGAGACGGCCGGCGCCGCCGACCTGCTCGTCGAGGGCGTGAAGGCCTCGCCGTCGAGCCTCGACCTCTGGCTCGCGCTCGGCGACCTTCGCCGCGCGCGGGGCGAGGCCGCCGCCGCGCTCGACGCGTACGAGGGCGCCGCCTCCGCCGCGGCCGACATGGGGGACCCGGCCCGCGACCGCGTCGCCCGGCGCCGCGTGCTGACGGCGCTCTCCGTTCTGCGGGACGTCGTCGCGACGGGCGATCGCGCCGCGTTCCTCGAGTCGGTGGACCGGCTCCGCACCGCGGTCGCCGAGGCGCCCGGCCCGGGCCTCGCGGCCGACGCCGAGGTCGCCATCGCGCGCGTGCGCGTGGCGGAGGCGACCGACGGCCGGCTCGACCCGCACTGGATCGCGGAGGTGCTCGACGGCGCGCTGCGCCGCGCCGAGCCGACCCGGCCGGCCCCGTCGCCGCCGCGCCCATGAGCCACCCGCCCGACCCGACGCGTCAGGTCCCCGAGGCGCCGCTCGACGCGGACGCCCTGCGGCTGCTCCTCGACGTCACGCGGCGCATCAACGCCGAGCGCGACCCGCAGGCCCTCCTCGAGACGATCGTGGACAGCCTCGTCACGCTGACGCGGGCCGACCGCGGGTTCCTCATGCTGAAGGAGGGCGAGGGGCTCCGCTTCGCGGTGGCCCGCGACCGCCGCGGGCACCCGCTCGAGGCCGAGAAGTTCCGCGTGAGCGAGTCCGTCGTGAGCGAGGTCGCGCAGACCGGCGAGACGCGCCTGATCGACGACGCGGCGAGCAGCGCCGCGTACCACGCGCGGCTCTCGATCGTGAACCTCTCCCTGCGCACGATCCTCTGCGTCGCGCTCCGGACCGACCGCGGGATCCTCGGCGTCATCTACGTGGACAGCAACGCGATCACGCGGCGCTTCACGGAGCGCGACGTGCCGCTCGTCGAGGGCTTCGCCGCGCAGGCCGCCGTGGCGCTCGAGCGCGTCCGGCTGCAGGCGGCCGAGCTCGACCGCGACCGCCTCCGGCGCCAGATCGAGACGGCCGCCGAGATCCAGCGCACCTTCCTCCCGGGGACCTTCCCGGAGACGCCCGGCCTTCGGGGCGCGGTCGCGACGCTCCCCGCCCTCCAGGTCGGCGGCGACTTCTACGACGTGATCCGCTTCCCCGACGGCCGGATCGGGCTCGTCGTGGGGGACGTGAGCGGGAAGGGCGTGCCCGCGGCGCTGTTCGGCGCGCGCCTGCTGTCCGACGTGCGGTACGAGGCGCTCTACCACGGCGACGCCGGCGCGACGCTCGCCGCCGTCAACGAGATCGTGGCGCGCCGCAGCACGCGGGGGATGTTCGTCACGCTCCTCTACGCCGTCTACGACCCCGCGCTCCGCAGCGTGACGTTCGGGAACGCGGGCCACGTCGCCCCGCTGGTCCGGACTGCGGACGGGCGGCTCGTGCGGTGGGACGAGACGCCCTCGCTCCCGCTCGGCGTCCGGGCGGGTCAGGTGTTCCCCACCGCCACGAAGCCCCTGGGCCACGGGGAGACGCTCCTGCTCCTGACCGACGGCGTGATCGACGCGGTGGACGCCTCCGGGGAGCGGTTCGGCGAGGACCGGATCGACGCCGGGATCTTCGCGGGGTCCGCGGCGCCGACCGAGCTCGTGAGCCGTCTCGTGGAGGCGGTCGCCCGCTTCACCGGGGAGGTCCCGCAGGCCGACGACGTGACGGTCCTCGCCGTGTCGCCGGCCTCCTGAACGTCGGGGCGTGAGCCGAACCGGCCCGGTAGGATCGACGCCGGAGGCCCCGGTGAGCGCCGACGCGAAGCCCGTGATCGAAGTCGAGGACGTGCACGTCTCCTTCGGGGAGAAGCACGTGCTCCGGGGCGTCAACCTGTCGGTGACCGCGAGGGAGACCGTCGCCCTGATGGGGGAGAGCGGGTCGGGGAAGACCGTCCTCCTGCGCGTGATCCTGGGGCTCCTCGCCCCCGACCGCGGGCGCGTCCGCCTCTTCGGCCAGGACATCGCCGGCCTGTCCGACGACGACCTCCTGCCCACCCGCAAGCGGATGTCGGTCGTCTACCAGGGGGGCGCGCTCTTCAGCGGCATGAACGTGGCGGAGAACATCGCGCTCGAGCTGCGGGAGGTCCTGAAGCTCGACCGCGAGGAGGTGGACGCCCGCGTGAAGGAGTCGCTGGAAGCGGTGGGCTTGGGCGACGTGGACCCGACGACGGCGCCCGAAGAGCTGTCGGGCGGCATGAAGAAGCGCCTCTCGGTCGCGCGGGCGATCGCCCCGCGGCCCGAGGTCGTCTTCTACGACGAGCCCACGAGCGGGCTCGACCCGATCAACTCCTCCCGGATCCTCGGCCTGATCGCCGAGCTGCGCGACCGCTACCACACGACGAGCGTCATCGTGACCCACGACGTCCAGGGGGCCTGCGGCATCTGCGACCGGATCGCCCTGCTGAACGAGGGGGTGTTCGCCTTCGACGGCCCGCCCGCCGCGTTCACCGCCTCGACCGAGCCGGTCGTCGCGACCTTTCGCTCGCTGGCGGCCGGTCCCGCGGCCGCGGCGCCCGCGCAGTGAACCGGCAGCGGGCCGGGTTCCTCCGCGGACGGGCGGCCGTCACGGCCGTCGCCGCGGTCGTCTTCGCCGTCGCCGGCACCCGGACCGCCGTCGCGGCGGACGCGCCGACGGCGCCCGCGAACGAACGCCGCGCGGAGGAGACGCTGCCCGACTTCCCCGACCATCCGGTGGGGCGCGTGCTCGGCAACGTGCGGCGCGACTTCGACGCGGACCTGGAGGGGGATCGCGGGCGACTCGATGTCTGGCGCGCCACCTTCGACCTCGAGGGCGCCGTCCCCGTGTCGTCGCGCATCACTCTGCGCGTGACCGGCGGGGTGTTGCGGTCCCGGTACGACTTCTCCGACCCCGACGCCATCGTGCCCGGCGACGGTCGCCTGCTCGAGGACACGACCGAGGTCCGGCTGCTTCCCGGACTCGCGTGGGAGGCGACGCCCACCTGGCAGTTCTTCGTCTCCGGATGGTTCGGCTCGGGCTGGGTGCCCGGCGCGGATCCGATGGACGGCCTCTGGGGCGGCGCGGGGGTCGCCGTCCGCCGCGCGGTCGACCTTCCCTTCGGGCTGACGTCGGTCACGATCGGCGCGGGCTGGCGCAC
>DATLLK010000240.1:0-2912 GCA_035537895.1 Planctomycetota bacterium | reverse complement strand
CGTCCAGCGCGTGCTCCGCGCTTCCGTCCTGCGCCGCGCGGAGGCGGACTGCCCCGCCCTCGCCGCGGCGCTCGCACGCTTCCAGACCGATGCGGTCGCGCGACCGCCGTAGACCCCCTCGTCACGTCATCCCTTCGCCGGCAGGCCCGCCGCCGACGCGATCGCGGACCACGCCTCGTCGGGAACGGGCATGACGGAGAGGCGCGAGAGCCGCACGAGGGCGAGGTCGCGGCAGCGGGGCTCGGCGCGGATCGCGGCGAGCGCGACCGGCGTCCGCACCGGCCCCACGGCCTCGAGGTCGACCACGACCCGCTTGCCCGCCGCGTCGGTCGGGTCGGGGCGCGGCGCCGCGGCGACGCGTGCGAGCCCGGTCACGGCCTTCTCCTTGCCCGTGTGGTAGACGAGCACGGCGTCGCCGGCGGCCATGGCGCGCAGGTGGATCTGGGCGAGGGCGTTCGTCACGCCGTCCCACGTCACGCGTCCCTTGCGGGCAAGGTCGGCGAACGCGAAGTCGGACGGCTCGGTCTTCACGAGCCAGCGGCGGGGCATCGGTCGTCTCCGGATCGGGTGGGTGTCGCGGGGGCTGACCACCTATCACGCGCGGCGCCCGCCGTCGGTCACGCGCGCTTGGCGGGACCGACGTCGAGCACGAGGTGAAGGTCGCCCGCGGGCGGCGCGTCCTCGTCGTCGTCCTCGTCGGAGGGCGCGGCCCGCTTCGCCTCCCGTTTGGACCCGTGGCGGTGCCCGTGGTCGTCCTCGTCGGAGGGGAGGCCCGCGCCCTCGTAGGTGAGGATCTCGCCCGGTTCCGCGTCCTCGGGGATCTCCGCCTCGAAGGGCTCGTCGAGCACGGTCAGCTCGATCGTGGTCCCCCGTCGCGCCTCGAACTCGGGCGGGCGAAGGCGCAGCTCCAGGAACAGGTCGTTCTCCACGGACCACACGCCGCGCTCGAGGCGCGCGCCGCGACGCCACCACCCCGTGGGGTTCTCGAGCCCTGCCTGGAACCGGTGCAGGGCGTCGGCGAGGTCGTCCTCGTCGATCAGCGCGCGGATGCCGGCGCGGTCCTCCAGATGGTGCTGGATCTCGTGCCGGATCGTCTCCTCGAGCTCGCCGTCCACGTCGAAGCGGGGGTCCTGCGCCGCGAGGTCGGCGAACGAGCCGTAGTAGAGGTGGACGATCGAGTGCACGGTGTCGCCCCCCGTGATGGCGACCAGGGCGGACGGCTCGCACTCCCCGAGCGTGACCACGTCGTCGATCAGGGGGTGGGCCAGCCGCTCGCGGTGGACGACCACGTCCTCGACCCCCTCGAGGAACCGCGCCGGGATCGACGTGGTGATCTCCCTCGCGCGCGCGGCGAAGGCCTCGTAGGTCGGGAGCGACGGGCGGGCCATGGCGTGGAGGAGAGTACCGGAATCCGTTGGTCCTCCCCCCGGGGCCGGGGATGCTCGTCGACCCCTCGAAGGAGAGATCCACGATGTCTCGCCGCGCCGCGCTCCTCCCCGCGATCCTCCTCGTCGGCGGTGCCCTCGCGTCGGCGCGGGCCGAGGACGCCCCGTCGCCGGCTCCCGCCCCTGCCGAGACGAGCGTCGCGCGCGAGCCGTTCCCCGGAGAGCGCCACCTGCGCAACATCCGCCAACTGACCTTCGGGGGCGAGAACGCGGAGGCGTACTGGTCCTACGCGGGCGACAAGCTCGTCTTCCAGAGCACGCGGCCCCCGTACACGGCGGACCAGATCTTCACGATGCGGCCCGACGGGAGCGACGTCCGCCTCGTCTCGACCGGCAAGGGGCGCACGACGTGCGCCTACTTCCTGCCCGGCGACCGGCGCATCCTCTATTCGTCCACCCACCTCGACGGCGACGCGCCCCCGCCGCCCCCCGACCGGAGCCAGGGCTACGTGTGGGGCCTCTTCGCCTACGAGATCTTCTCGGTCGGCCTCGACGGCAAGGACCCCGTGCGCATCACGGACAGCCCGGGCTACGACGCCGAGGCCACGGTCTCCCCCAAGGGCGACCGCATCGTGTTCACCTCGTCGCGCGACGGCGACCTCGACGTCTACACGATGAAGCTCGACGGGACGGACGTGAGGCGCCTGACGGACGAGGTCGGCTACGACGGCGGCCCGTTCTACTCGCCCGACGGCACGAAGATCGTCTACCGCGCCTCGCACCCCGCGGACGAGGAGGGCCAGGCGCGCTTCAAGGCGCTGCTGTCGAAGGGGCTCGTGCGCCCGAGCGCGCTCGAGATCTGGATCATGGACGCGGACGGCGGGAACCGGCGCGCCGTGACCTCGAACGGCAAGGCGAACTTCGCGCCCTACATGCACCCCGACGGCAAGCGGATCGTGTTCTCGAGCAACATGGACGACCCGAAGGGGCGCTCCTTCGACATCTACCTCGTGAACCTCGACGGGACCGGGCTCGAACGCGTCACGCACTACTCGAACGACGCCTACGACGACTTCGACGGGTTCCCGATGTTCTCCCCCGACGGGAAGCGGGTCGCGTTCTGCAGCAACCGCCACAACGTCCGCCCCAACGAGACGAACGTGTTCGTGGCCGACTGGGTCGACTGACGCCGCACCTCAGCGCGTGAGGTCGGCGACCGCGGCCGCGAGGTGCGGATCGTTCGCGGCGCGCCAGAGGAGCGGCTCGCCGCGGCGCGACAGGAGGAGGGCCGTCGGTTCGGCGCAGCCCGCGAGCGCGCCCTCGAGCGGCGTGCCCGCGATCGCCGGGGGCCCGAGGACGGCGACGCCCCGCTCGACGAGGCTCGCCTCGTCCTTCAGCGGCGCGGCGGCGGAGCGCACGAGCACGGGACCCTTCGCGAGCGCCGCTGAAGGACGAGGCGAGCCTCGTCGAGCGGGGCGTAACCGTCCTCGGGCCCCCGGCGATCGCGGGCACGCCGCTCGAGGGCGC
>DATLLK010000239.1:0-2414 GCA_035537895.1 Planctomycetota bacterium | reverse complement strand
TTCCCCTGCACCGCGCCCTTGTCGCGGGGCACGAGCGTGAGATCCATCTCCTCGGTCCCGCGGCGCACGCGGAGCGTTGCGGGCTTCTCGAGCGGCAGGAGGCCGAGGCGGCGCTGGACCGCCGGGAGGTCCTCGATCGTGAGGGCGTTGAGCGGCACGCCGTCGAGGGCGAGGAGGCGGTCCTGCGTCTGGAGGCCTGCCTTTCGCGCGGGACTGTCCGGATCCGTGCCGGCGACGACGACCCCGTCCGACCCCGGGAAGTAGGTGTCGCGCTCGAAGTCCCGCAGGGGCTGGAGGCGCAGCCCCGTCCAGCTCCAGCGCGTCTTTCCGTGCTCGCGGATCTGGTCCGCGATCAGGCGGACGGTGGCCGAGGGGATGGCGAAGCCGAGGTCGCCCCCCATGCTCATGCCCCGCGCGTTCAGGCCCACCACCGTGCCCGTCGTGGACACGAGGGGGCCGCCCGAGTTCCCCGGGCTGATGGACGCGTCGGTCTGGACCCAGAGGCTGTACTCGCTCGTGCCCGGCAGGTACCGCCGCGTGCAGGCGACGATCCCGAGGGACACCGACCGGCTCATGCCCCAGGGCGCGCCCATCGCCATGACGAAGTCGCCCTCGACGAGCGCGTCGGAATCGCCCAGCGGGGCGAAGGGGAACGGGGCGGTGCCCTCGGGGACCACCAGGCGGCCGAGCGCGACGTCGGTGTCCTTGTCGCTCCCGAGCATCTTCGCGTGGAACGCCCGCCCGTCGAACAGGAGGCAGCGGACCTCGCGGGCCTGGTCCACGACGTGCCAGTTCGTCACGAACTCGCCGGTCGCCGAGATGAGCACGCCGCTCCCGGTGACCTCGGCACCCTCCTTGCGACCCTCTTCGTGGCTCTCCTGGATGCACTTCACGAAGACGACGGCCGGGAAGACCTTCTTCGTCGCCTCGCGGACGACCTCGCGGAAGTCGCCGATGCCGCCGTCCCGTGTCTCGCCGGCGCGCGCCGCGCCCGGCGCCCCGAGCAGCGCCCCGAGGAACGCAAGTGCTACGAGCTTCGACGTGCGCATGTTCGCTCCCGCCCCTCTCGCGCGATCGCAGGGCTCTCCCGCCGCCGGATTGTAGCGGCTCGCGAACGCGAGGGCGCGTGCGGGCCCGAACCCCTCGGCGTGGTGCGCGTTTCCCTCTACGGGTACCCTCGTGGCGGAGGGCGCGACATGCGCACCTTGGTGAAGGCCTGGCTCCCCGTCGCGACGTTCCTGCTGGGAGCGGCGGCCGTGGCCGCCGCGGACTCGGGCCCGGGTTGGGTGGACGTCGAGGTGGACGGCCAGCGCGCCCGGCGTCGGGTGGTCGCGGTCGAGGGAACGCCGGACCGGCAGGTGCCGGGCGACCTGATGTACGTCGACGGCTACCTCCTGCCCCGTGGCTCGGAGGCCCTCCCACGCTTTCGCTCCGCACCCGGTCGGCTGATCCGGTTGACCGACGACGGCGCGGGGGTTGTCGTCGCCGCGACGGCCGTCGCGACGGGGGCGACCGCGGAAGATCCCGACGAGTCGGTGGACGGGCTCCGGACGCTTTCGGACCGTGAGCTCGCGCGGCTCCAGAGCGTACGCCTGGTCGGCTGGTCGGCGGACCTCGAGCCCGTCCTCGCGCGCACGGGCGAGCAGGGGCTGTGCGTACTCCTCTCCGGTCCGGACGAGGACGCACCCATCCCCCCCCTGCCGGTGACGACGCGGGCGATCGACTTCAACCTCGGCTCGCTGGGTGGGGGGCAGGGGCCGCTCGACCTCGCTCCGCTCGCGCGCCTGACCTCGTTGCGGTTCCTCGACCTCGGCTACGGGTTCGAAGGCGTGACCGACCTGACGCCGCTCGCGGGCCTGCGGGAGCTCCGCTGGCTCGACCTCGACTTCCGCGACGTCGCGCACCCCGAGGCCCTGGCCGGGCTCGTCGAACTCCGCACCCTCGACGCGTGCTGCAAGAAGGGCGTGGAGGATCTCGCCTTCGCGCGCCGACTGACGGCGTTGCGCGACATCTCCGTGAGCTACACCAGGGTCGCCGACCTCGCCCCGCTCGCGGACCTCCCCCACCTCGTCGAGGTCGGCGCCACGGGCACCGCGGTCCGGTCGATCGCCGAAGGGCCGTGGCCCTCGCTGCGCCGGCTGGAGGTCTTCTGCGCGCCCCTCGACCGCGAGGCCCTCGATGCGTTCCGTGCCGCGCACCCCGCCTGCACGGTGATCCACGAGTGGCGTCCGCTGCTCCTCGCGGCGATCGAGGGCGTAGACCGCGTGCGCGTCCGGACGGGCGGGACGTGCCACCGGGACGAGTCCAGGGAGCAGACGATCGCCGAGCTGACGCGGGCCGACGAGATCACGGCGTTCCTCAACGCGATCCAGCTCGACGACGCGAAGTCGGCGGGAGCCTGCATGTGCTGCGGG
>DATLLK010000238.1:0-8010 GCA_035537895.1 Planctomycetota bacterium | reverse complement strand
GTCCACATGCCCTTCGAACGGTCGAGGCGCCGGAGGCGACGCTCCTCGGCGAGGTCGAACGCGGCGGCGAGCGGCGGCGGGGCGGGCTCCTCCGGCTCGGGCTCGGCCGCGGGAGAGGCCTCGGTCTCGGCGACCGGGACCTCCTCGTGCGCGTCGCCGCGGGGGGGCCCTCCGAACGCGAGCCAGCCCGCCGCCGCAATGGCGACGAGCGGGAAGCAGAGCATCCAGCGTCGGCTCGTCACGGGTGGGTGGGGCGTGGCCCCGTTCCGGGAGGATACCCCCCGCTTCCCCCCTCGCCACCTCACCGGGCTCCCCGGCCGAGCGCCTCGACGATGCGGTCCGCCACCCGGAACGCGTTCGCGTAGATCGTCCACGTGTAGGGGACGCTCCCCCCCGTCGGCATGAAGGAGCCGTCCGTCACGTAGACGTTGTCGGCGTCGTGCACGCGGCAGTCCCGGTCGAGCACGGAGGTCGCGGGGTCCTTGCCGAAGCGGCAGGTGCCCGCGACGAGGTTCGTGGACGCCGCGTTCCCCGCGTACGTCCGCACGTTGCGCGCCCCGAGCAGGCGCAGCACGTCCGCCCCCCGATCGGCGAGCCACGCGGCGGCCTCGCGATTCCTCGGATGGCTGAAGAGCCGCACCCGGGCCGAGGGGATCCCCCACCGGTCCGTGACCTGCGGATCGAGCGTCACCCGGCAGTCCGGCACGGGGAGCCAGTCCGCGAAGACCTCGAAGCGCAGGTGTCGGCCGTCCTGGTACCAGCGCCGGAGGCGGTCCTTCAACGCCGTCCCCCAGATCGGGCCGTCCTCGACCTGGTCCCACGCCGCGAGCCCCCACCCCGTCGTGATCGGGTTGGGGTGCGGGAGGAGGAAGTCCACCGTGCCGCCCTTGCGCGGCGCGCCCAGCTTGGGATCGTCGATCACGTACCAGTCCTGGAAGGTGCGGTGGACGAACGTCTCCGTCGTCGAGCGCAGTTCCTCGGCGCGCTCGGACGAGAGGTCGGCGAACGGGAAGTCGCCCAGTCCCGCGCCGTCGGGGCAGAAGAGCAGGTTGCGTCCCACCAGACCCGACCGGTTCCCGAGCCCCGTGGGGTGCTTCGGTCCGGTCGACAGGAGCAGCAGCCGCGCGGTCTCGATCGCCTGGCAGGCGACGACGACGACCTTCGCCTCGACGCGGTGCGACTCGCCCGTCCGCTGGTCCACGTAGACGACGCCCTCCGCGCGCCCGTCGGCTCCCGTGACGACCCGTCGCGCGCGGGAGAGCGGCCGGACCTCGCAGCGCCCCGTCTCGACGGCACGCCCGAGCAGCGCCGCGCGCGAGGAGCCCTTCGCGCCGGTCGGGCAGCCGTACGACCCGCAGTAGCCCGAGTACGCGCAGTCGAGGCGCTTGCCCACGGGCTTCGAGAGGATCGCCCGCGGGGTCGGGACCGGATGGAGGCCCGCCTTCGGGGCCGCCTCGTCGATCCACGCGGCGAACGGGTGCTCGGTCAGCGGCGGGAACGGGTACTCCGGCGTCGAGCGCGGCTCCTGACGCGGATGGGCGACCACGCGCCCGGAGATCCCGATCTCGCGCTCGACGAGCTCGTACCAGGGCTCGAGGTCCTCGTACGTGATCGGCCAGTCCACGACGTCGGCGCCCTCGACGGGGCCGAACTCGGACCGCAGCCGGAAGTCGATCGGCTTCATCCGCAGGAAGAAGCCGCTCATCACGTTCGTGGAGCCGCCGACCATGTTCCCGTTCCAGAAGTCCCAGCGGCTCCCTGCCGTGGACTGCGACGCCCACCCGCCCGCTCCGTCGGGCACCTCCACGACGTGGGGCTCGAGGTCGCGCGACGGCGTGTACGTGCTGCGCTGGCAGACGGTGACCTCGTCCTTCGTGAAGTCCTTCTCGGTGAGCCACGGGCCCCGCTCGAGGACGAGCACGCGCTTCCCCGCCTTCGCGAGCGTCAACGCGACGGGCCCGCCGCCGGCCCCGCTCCCGATCACGACGACGTCGAAGGCCTCGCTCATCGGGAGGGCCCGTCCTTGCGGCGCCGGAGCCGGGGCTCGCCGGGCACGTGGCCGAGCCACGTCCACGCGACCTCGCCCTTGTTGCCGCCGTGGACCGGATCCCCGAGGAACGCCTCGAGCGCGTAGTAGAGGAGGCGCTCGACGCACCGAAGGCCCTCCGCGTCCGCCTTCTGGAGCGCGAGCAGGACCTCGTCGCGCGCGGGGACCGCGAGGTCGGCGTAGGACGCGACGCCGCGCTCGACCGCGATCGCGTCGAGGCGGCGGGCCGCCGTGCGCACGCGCGCAGGGTCCGGGCCCTCGACGTCGGGCGAGGCGAGCGTCGCGTCGAGGTAGCCGATCGCGTCGACGTCCTTCGCGCCGGGCGCGCCGGGCTCGGAGGGCAGCAGCCGGTCGAGCGCCGCCTCGAGCGTGCGCCACTCCTCGCGGGAGAGGACGCGGCCGGCGAGCCGGCTGGGCGGGGGCGCGGCCGACAGCCGGGCGATCCGTTCGACGCACCCCGAGAGGACCGCGGCCGACAGCGGCGCGCCGATCGCGGCGACGCCGGCGATGCGCGCGAGCAGCGCCCGCCGGTCGAGGCGGATCGGCATGGCGGGATCGTGCGGGGTCGTCGGGTCCATCACGCGTTCCGCCCGCGGGGCGTCGGACGGCGCCGATCGCCCGCGGCGGGAGCGCATCATCGCACCGGCGCCGCGGCCGTCGTCCCCCGTCGCGACCGTGCCCGCCGCCACGCGGACCGCCCGTGGAGGATCGCGGCGAAGGCGCGGCGGGCGAGGGCGCGACGCGGCGCGCCCCGGTCCCACGCGGCGGCGACCGCCTCGTCCTGCACGAGCCACCTCGCCTCCTCGGGCAGCAGCACGAGGCTCACGTGGATCCCCGGCGCAAGCCCGATGGGCAGGTCGTGGCGCACGCAGGCCTCGTGGAGGGCCTGGAACACCGGGAGGACCTCCTCCGTCGGGGGCGACGGGCGGTCCGCGAGCGCGGTGCCGAGCAGGGGGCGGAACACGCACACGGTCGGGACGACGCCCCGCTCGGCGAGCCACCACACGGCCTCGACGCTCTTCGACGCGGGCTCGAGGCCCGCGATCAGCTCGCCGTTCACCACCCACGGCTCGAGCGCGCGGCGGCCGCGGCGCCCGAGGGAGGCGCAGTGCACGGCCGTCTCGAGGTAGCGCGCGAGCCCGTAGACGCGCGCCTTGCCGGGGCACGTCTCCCGGAAACGGTCGGGGTCGAAGAGCTCGAAGCAGAACGAGACGCGGTTCGCGCCGAGCGCCCGGAGGCGCTCCCACCGGGAGAGGTCGGGGTGCGGCGGCACCTGGACGCCGACGAGGAGGCCCGTCTCGCGTTTCACGCGCTCGACGTAGGGCTCGAGCGCGTCGAGGAACGCGTAGTCGTCGGCGTGCCCCGCGTTGAAGTCCACGTACGTGATCGCGTTCTCGCGACGCGCGGCGTGGACCACCTCGAGGACCTCGTCGAGGCTCTTCCCCTCGCCGTCGTCCTGGCCGAGGTTGAGGCCCACGGAGCAGAAGCGGCACGACTCGCGCGAAGGTCGCTCCGGCCCCTTCACCCAGAAGTCGCAGACACGCCCCGGGTAGATCGCCAGGTACGTGCCCTGGAGCGTGCCCACCTGCCGCATGGGCCGGCCGGTCCGGGTGAGGGCGTCGTACCACGCGGGGCGCGGCGCGAGTCGCGCCCGCGCGCAGGGCGTGCCGCGGTGGAGGATGTCCACGCCGCCGTCCCGGGCGTCCCGGCCGATGCGGACCTCGTAGGGACTCTCCCGGGCGAACGCCTCGACGACGGGGACGTTGACGCGGAGCTCGTCGTCGAGCACGAGCTCGAGCCCGGAGCCGAGTCCCGCGCGTGTGCGCACGACGGGACGCCCGCCGGCGTCCTCGACCGCTCCGACGCCGTCGATGCGGGCGCCGCGGCAGAGCAGCTCGAGCTTCAGCCAGCCCGGGTTGACGCGCGGGTCGAGCGGGACGACGCCGCGGGGCATGCGGGGCCTAACCCGGCCTGAAGTCGCGCCGCGAGAGCCCGAGCTCGGCCATCCACCGCCACATCGTCGTGCGGTGCACGCCGAGCAGCCGGGCGGCGACGGTCACGCTGCCCGCCCCGCGACGGAGCGCGGCGCGGACCCGCTCCTCCTGCCCGCAGCCATGGCCGCGGACGCAGGCCGAGGACTCCGGCTCGAGGTCGCCCTCGGGGCGGAGCGTCACGGCGAACGAACCGTCGCCGAGCGGGACCGCGTCGAGGCGGGCCGGCAGCGTGCCGCCCCCGCGCGGCCGCACGGCCACGGAGCCGCCGAGGTGCGAGCGGCCCGTCGCGTTCGTGCGGCGGACCACGCACTCGTCGTCGCAGAGCACGCAGCGCATCACGTCGTGGCAGTGGGCTTCGCGCGCGGCCTCCGGCGACCAGCCGACGAGGCGCGCGGCGATCGGGTTCATCGTCCGCACGTGCATGTCGGGGTCGAGCACGAAGGCTCCGACGGGGAGGACGTCGAGGAGCGCGGCGAGGCCCTCCGCCGGCGTGCGCGTCGCGCAGACGGCGGAGGTCGATGCGGCGTGTTCGTCGCGGACGAGGGCGTTCATTGGGCTCGGCTCCTTCCCCTCCCTGAAACAACGCGGTCGGGCGCCGGATATTGCGCGGGCGCGGCGGGCGGGCGCCGACCGGAAGCAAACTTCCGACTGCTCGCGCTCGGCGCGAAACGTGGCCCTCAGCGAGCCGCACCGCGCGGCGAGTCGAAGCGCCGCGCGGACGCCCGCGGCCCGCGACCCGCCATCCAGGGTCCCCCACCCGGCCTCTGGGTTCCCCCCGGGACACTCCGACCCTGGGTCGGCCCCCGGCAGGGGATGTGCGAAAGTCGGGATCCCACAGGGCGCAAGGAGACCGTTCCATGGCCGAGGCGACGACGACGACGACGACGACGGCGGACACCCTCAAGGTCACCGACAACCGGACGGGCAAGTCCTACGATCTCGCGATCAAGGACGGCGCCATCCGCGCCGCGGACCTGCGCCAGATCAAGACCGGGCCCGACGACTTCGGCCTGATGGCCTACGACCCCGCCTTCCTCAACACGGCGTCGTGCAAGTCCCGGATCACGTTCATCGACGGCGACAAGGGCATCCTCGAGTACCGCGGCTACCCGATCGACCAGCTGGCCGAGAAGAGCACGCACCTCGAGGTCTCGTACCTGCTGCTGAACGGCGAGCTCCCGACGAAGAGCCAGCTCGACGGCTGGGTGCACGACATCACGCACCACACGCTCGTCCACACGGGCATCGCGAAGCTCATGTCGTCGTTCCGCTACGACGCCCACCCCATGGGGATGCTGCAGGCGGCCGTGGCCGCCCTGTCCACCTACTACCCCGACGCGCGCGACATCGCCGACCCCGCCAACCGCGCCCTGCAGACCCGCCGGCTCATCGCGAAGATGCCGACGCTCGGGGCGATGGCCTACCGGCACCGCCTGGGCATGCCCTTCGTGCAGCCGAGCAACGATCTCACGTACGCGGGCAACTTCCTCCAGATGCTCTTCCGGATGACGGAGGCGAAGTACGTCCCGAACCCGGTGCTCGAGCGCGCGATGAACCTGCTGTTCATCCTGCACGCCGACCACGAGCAGAACTGCAGCACGAACGCGATGCGGGCCGTCGGGTCCGGCCACACGGACCCCTACAGCGCGGTCAGCGCGGCGATCGGCGCCCTCTACGGGCCGCTCCACGGCGGCGCGAACGAGGAGGTGTGCCGCATGCTCGCCGAGATCGGCGACAGGAAGCGCATCCCCGAGGTGATCGCCCAGGTGAAGGACGGCAAGCGCCTCCTCATGGGCTTCGGCCACCGCGTCTACAAGAACTACGACCCGCGGGCCAAGATCATCAAGAAGCTCGCCTACGAGGTCTTCGAGGTCACGGGCAGGAACCCGCTCCTCGAGATCGCGCTCGAGCTCGAGAAGATCGCGCTCGAGGACGAGTACTTCGTCAAGAGGAAGCTCTACCCCAACGTCGACTTCTACTCGGGGCTCATCTACCAGGCGCTCGGCTTCCCCTTCGAGATGTTCACCGTGCTGTTCGCGATCCCGCGCACGGCCGGGTGGCTCGCGCAGTGGGACGAGATGCTGCGCGACTCCGAGCAGAAGATCGCGCGCCCGCGGCAGATCTTCCTCGGGCACGGCAAGCGCGACTACGTCCCGGTGGCGCACCGCGCCTAGGGGACCGTCGCGGCGGATCGCCGCCCGGCACGCGACGGGCCTTCGCGGCGCGGCGCCTCGGGCGCTCGGCGCGCCCGTCGGCCCGGGTCAGAGGACCGTGACCGTGTCGACCACGCTGCCGTGGTTGTTGGGCACGGTCGTCGGCTCGGCCAGCGCGTCGTAGACCGAGTCGTAGGTGCCGGGGATCAGCATCGCGGGCTTGAGCGAGCTCGCGCTCGAGTCCATGAGGAGGAACCGGAGCTTCGTCGCGGGGTCCTCGAGGAGGATGTTCGCCGCGGTGCCCGGGCCGACGGGGAACGGCACGCCGTCCAGCCGGAGCGCCACGTCCACCCGGCGGCCCGTCACGTTCACGGTGAGCGTCTGCGCGGCGACGAGGTGGACGCCGGGATCGAGCACCTTCCCGCGGTTGAGCGGAACCTCCACGGTGGCCGCGTCCGCGTCGTAGAGCACCGCGTAGTTGCCGGCGATGATCGCGACGGGCGTCTCGGCGAGGTGCGTCCGCCCGATCGGGAAGACGTCGCCCGCGGTGAGCCCGCCGAGGCTGATCGTCGCCGTGTCGAACAGGGAGGCGGGGAAGCCCCCGCCGTTCAGGCGGAAGTCGGGCGTCAGCGCGATGGTCGGGACGTCGACCGGGACGGCGAGGTTCACCTGGACGGCGATCGTCGGCTTGACGACGGCGTTCGCGTTCCGGGGCACGACGACGCCCGACACCCAGCGGTAGAGCACGTCGTAGTTCCCGCGCACGACGCGGATCGGCGGGAACGGCCCGTTCGTCGAACCCACCGGGAACGCGTCCGCGGTCGTCGCGCCGCGCAGCCAGAGGTCGCCCTGCTCGGTGCCGCCGGGGAAGGCGCCGCCGTTGAGCGTGGGCTGGAGGCCGACGCTCGAGGTCATCACCGGCACCATGAACGCGGGTGTCACCGCGTTGATCGGGACGTTCGCGGCGACGACCGCGTCCTCGTTCCGCGGGACCACGACGCCGGCCTCGTGCGTGTAGACGACGTCGTAGACGCCGGCCACGACCGGTTGCACCAGCGCGGGCCCGGCGTTGGTCGTGCCGAGGTCCACCCGGTCGGGCAGGCCGGGCTTGCGCAGGAGCATGCGTCCCTGCTCGCCGGGCGCGCCCGGGAAGGGCGCGCCGTCGAGGAAGAGCGTCGCGACGCAGTTCACGGAGAGCACGTTGATGGGGAGGACGAAGTTCCCGAACAGGGGCACGCCCGGCAGGATCACGGCCCGCTCGTTGTGCGGCACGGTGGGCCCCATGACGTAGCGCCATTCGACGTCGTAGAGCCCGGGGACCACGTTGACGGGCACGGGCGCCACGTCGCTGCGGCCGATGAGCACGGACGCGCCGCCGAGGACGGGCACGAGGTGGAACTCGCCGAAGTCGGCGGGGTTGGCCGGGAACGCGCCGCCGTTCCACAGGAAGACGGGCGTGACGGCCACGGTCGGGGCGTCGGGGTCGAAGGTGAGGTCGGCCGTCAAGTCCGTCGCGGCGCGGACGACGATGTCCGGATTGAGCGGCGCGGCCGCGCCGGGGGCCGTCGCCGCGTACACGACGTCGTAGGTGCCCGCCACGATGGGCCTCGAGAAGGTGCCGGCCGTCGTCGCGCCGAGGATCGCGGTGCCGCCGTCCCCGCCGCGCAGGCGGAACTCGGCGGCGTCGAGCGGGTTCGGCGGGAAGGGCAGGCCGTTCAGGAGGAACTGACCCGAGGCTTCGATGCTGTCGACGTCGATCACGAGGGCCTGGGGCGTGCCCGGATCGCCGGGACCATCTCCGCCACCACCACCGCCC
>DATLLK010000237.1:0-3676 GCA_035537895.1 Planctomycetota bacterium | reverse complement strand
GGTTGGGCCAGAAGGCGAGGAGGTGCGTGAGGTTGCTGGCGGTCGCGCCCGCGCGACTCACGCGTCCCGCAGCGATGTGCTCCTCCGCCGCGGCACGATAAGTCCGGGCCGTCTCGATCGGTGACAGTCCGCGCGCGCGGGCGCTCGCCCCGATGCGCCGCATCTCCTCGTGCTTCTCCGCGCTCAGGCGCCCGCGCTCGGCGGGGTCCTCGACGTCGTCGACGCGCGCGTTGATCGGGTGGTGGCCGTCCCAGTAGGCGTAGCCCCACGCGTCGCTCAGGAGGATCGGCTCGCCGAAGCGCACCGTGAGGTAGGTGCCCCACGGGGCGAGAACCAGCACGGCCGCGGCCGTGGCGGCGAGGAGCGCGCGCCAGTTCGAGAACGCCCGGACGAGGAGGGCGACCGCCACGACGACGGCGATCACGGCGGAGGCGGCGGCGGAGCTCGGCCGCTGGAGCGCGGCGAGCGCCATGAGGACGCCGAGCGCCGCGCCCCGGCCCGCGGTGGGTCGCTCGAGCAGGCGCGCCGCTCCCAGGAGCACGCCGAGGAGCAGCGGCACGAAGATCGAGTCCGTCGAGAGCGCCCCGGCGTAGTGCACGAGTGCGGGGTGGAGGGCCACGGCCCAACCGGCGAACGTGGCGACGCGCGCGGAGGCGAAGCGGCCGGCGATGCGGCATGCGAGGAACGCGGCGAGCACGCCGGCCGCGACGTTCAGCAACTTCGCCACGAGGATCCCCGTGTCGTGCCCGAGCGACAGCGTCCCCGCGAGGAGGAGCGGATAGAGCGGGTACGGCAGGGTCGGGGAACCGCGGTGTCGGGGGAACTCCCCCTCGGAGCGGATGTGCTCGGCGGTCGAGGCCCACTCCCCCGCGTCGGGTCCCGCAATCCCGTAGGGGTCCGACAGGACGACCGCGAGACGGGCGAGGAGCGCGACCGCCAGCATGAGCGAGAGGCCCAGGCGCGGACAGCCCTCACGCCCGAACGGGTCCGTGCACCGCGCCTCGTCGCGTTCCACCGTAGTCCCTCCGCGCCGTCGCGTCGCCCTGCCCGGTGGGCGTCACGGTGCACCGGCGTCCCCGTCCCGCCTCGCGATCGTGCGGCCTAGCGCGAGCGGAAGCGCCCCTCGATGTAGTGCTCCCCCTCCGGCGAGAGGCCGTAGAGCCCCCGCTTGCTCCCCTCCTGGAGGTGGCCGATCTTGCGCTTGAGGATGCCGAGCGCGTTGTGGAGGTTCTTCGGCGTCTCGATGCCGAGCTTCTGGAAGCACCAGAGGATGTCCTCGCCGGCGACCTCGCGCTTGCCCTGCACCTTCTGCAGGTAGTAGATGAACAGGAGGATGCGGTCCTGGATCGCCCCGCGGCCCTCACGGACGGGCCGGTTGGCGTAGAACGTCTCGAGGGGCTCGGTGGTCGGCGCGGGCGCGGCGGCGGCGGCGGCCGGCTCGGGCGCCGCCTCGGTCAGCCCGACCGAGCCGCGGAGGAACTTCTGGAAGCGGGCGAGCTGCTTCTCGACGAAGGACTCGCTGCCCGCGAACTCGAGGTCGACGCCGTCGCTGGAGAACCGGAAGACCGTGTCGTTGCCGTTGCCCATGGGCGTGCCTCGGGGGTGTCGTGGGGATCGTACGGGGACGCCGCGCCCCCCACCTGCTTCGTCGCGACCGCCGGCGCACGGATCGGTCGACCGGCGCCCTGATACGCTGTCGCCCCATATGACGGACCCCCGGGTCACGTCGAGTCCCGGCCCTTCGGACGCCCCCCGCGGGACCGGCCCCCGGTTCGGCGTCGAGATGGCCGCCGCCGCCGCGCTCGACCGCGTGCTGCCCGAGGCGGAGTACCGTCGTCGGCTCTCCCGGGAGGCCCGCGACTTCCTCCGCCTCGAGCGGCGCTTGAGGGCCGGCGTCGAGGGCGACCTCACGCGGCGGTTCTGCCTGCGGGCCGTCGCGGAGGCCGAGCGCGTCGAGTACTCCCTCCTCGAGGTCGGCGCTCGCGGCAACCGCACGTTCGCGCTCTTCGCCGAGATCGTCACGGCGACACGGTGGGCGGCGAAGGCGCTCCATGCCCTGCTCCACCTGCGCGGGCGAATCCGGCGCTACCTGGGCGAGCGCCGCGACCTCGACGGCTTCCGCCACGACCTCGACGAGTGCATCGGCTGGCTCGCGGGGCGGCTCGGCGCGCTCCTCGAGTCCTCCCTCGTGGAGGCCGAAGGTCCCCTCGGGCTCGAGGTCCCCGCGGACGCGATGGAAGCCGCCGTGCTCCAGGGAGAGGACGTCCGCTGGCGGCTCCCCCAGGACCTCGATGCGGGCGAGGCCGAAGGGCACCCCGAGCGGATCGCCGATCTCGCGACGAAGTTCCTCGCGCTCGGAGAGGAGCTCGAGCGCCTCTCCCTCCCCGCGCCCGGCCACCTCGCCGCCCTGGACGCGTTCGTGCGCGACGCCTTCCCCGCCTCCGCCGCCCAGGAGGCCCGTGCGCGGATGCACGGCATCCAGTCCACCTACGACACGACGGTCGCAGCCACGCCCGTCGAGGCCGAGGACGCCGAGCTGAAGACGTTTCGCGGCTTCGTCAGCATCCTCCTGCACCTGCTCGAGGCCGTCGCATACCTGCTGCAGATCCATGCACGCCTCGCCCACGACCTGCGGTCCGCTCGGCTGCGCACGCGGGCCGAGCCGATCCTCGGGACGGCCGATCTGCTCCGGTGGGCCGTGACGTTCCTCGTCACGAGCACGATCCAGTGCGTGCGGGAGGCACGCGGGACGGCGCGGTCCGTCCTCGCGCGCTACTCGCGCGTCCGCGAGATCGCGCTCGACCTGCCCGTCGGACGCAAGCTCCACCTTCGGCCCGCGGGCCTGATCGTCCGCGTCGTCCAGCACCACGGCCTGCCCGTCGAGATGCGCATGGGCGAGCAGTCCGTGGACGCCCGGCTGCTGATGGACGTCATCCTGCTCGCGGCCGGCCACGCCGACAGCACGCAGGTGCGCTTCCGCGGCGACGAGCGCCCGCTCGGCGACCTGCAGGCGCTGTTCGAGCACCGGCTGGGCGAGGACGGCTTCGAGACGCTCCCGCCGTCGCTCGCGTACCTGCGCGAAGGATCGCGCGGCGCTTGACGCCGGACGGCGTGCGCGTAGGGATGGTCCCCTCGTGACCGAGCCGCGACCCCCTCCGCCCCGCGTCCGCATCGACCCGGCCGCCATGGAGGCGGTCCTCGTCGCGCACAAAGCCGCGGTCGGCGGACACGCGGAGCCCTGCGGCCTCCTCCTCGGCGGCGTGTCGACCGGGATCGTGCGCGTCCAGGAGGTGCGCCCGCTCGCCAACGTGCACCCGACGCCCGACCGCGCGTTCCTCCTGCCGGCGCCCGGCGCCGTCGCCGCCGCGCGGGAGGCCCGCGAGCGCGGTCTCGCGATCGTCGGCGTGTGGCACGGGCACCTGCGCGGGCCCGCAAGCCTCTCCGAGGCGGACGCGGCGGGTCTGCGTTCGGCGACGCGTGGCCCCGGCGCCGACGCGAAGCCTTCCGAGGTCCCCTACGTGTTCCTCGTGAGCGGCGGCGGCGCGGGCTCCACGCTCGTCGTCCGCGCCTTCCTGATGCACGACGCGCGCCCCCGTGAGGTCGATCTCGCGAGCCACTGGTGATTCGAGGGTCGGGGGATCAGGGAAGTACGGGCCCGCTTTCGGGGGCCCGTGCC
>DATLLK010000236.1:0-2420 GCA_035537895.1 Planctomycetota bacterium | reverse complement strand
TCCCTCGCCCAGGAGCGTCGCCCCCCGCCCAAGGCGGCCGCTCCTCGCCCAGGTGGACTGCCGCTCGCCCATGGCGGCCGCTCCCCGCCCAGGTTGGCCGCCTCTCGCTCGGCGTCGCCACTCCTCGTTCCGGTTCCGCTTCCCTGGTTCGCCCTTCTAAGCCTTCTGCGGCTTCTGTGTTCCTCCCCCGCCTGCTTGGTGACTCCCTGCGCTTGGGGTCGGTAGAGTGGCCGGCATGAGCGAAGCCGCTTCTGCCGCCGCGCCTGCCGGCGTACGGTCCCTGATCGCCGCGCTCGACGGCAACGTGCGGAAGGTGGTGCTGGGGAAGCCCGACGCCGTCCGTCTCGTGCTGACGGGCCTGCTGGCGGGCGGACACGTCCTGCTCGAGGACGTCCCGGGCGTCGGGAAGACGGTGCTCGCCAAGGCGATCGCCCGCTCGATCGCGTGCGACTTCCGGCGGGTGCAGTTCACGCCGGACCTCCTGCCGAGCGACATCCTCGGGGTGTCGGTCTACGACCCCGCCGCGCGACAGTTCGAGTTCAAGCCGGGCCCCGTCTTCACGAACGTCCTGCTCGCCGACGAGATCAACCGGGCGACGCCCCGCACGCAGTCCGCCCTGCTCGAGGCGATGAACGACCGCACCGTCAGCGTCGACCGCACGACGCACGCGCTCCCGTCGCCGTTCCTCGTCGTCGCGACCCAGAACCCGTACGAGTTCGAGGGCACCTACCCGCTGCCCGAGAGCCAGCTCGACCGGTTCATGTTGAAGGTCCGGATCGGCTACCCGTCGCCCGAGGACGAGAAGGCGGTCCTCCTCGCGCAGCGCGACCACCACCCGCTCGACGACCTGAAGGCCGTGGTGACGGGGGACGACGTCCTGCGCGTGCAGGCGGCCGTGCGCGACGTCCGCGTCGAGCCGTCGGTGCTCGAGTACCTGCTCGCCGTCGTGCGCGCGACACGGTCGAGCCGCCACCTCTCCGTCGGGGCGAGCCCGCGCGGGGCGCTCTTCCTCTCGCGGTCGGCCCAGGCGCTCGCGCTGCTCGCCGGGCGCGACTTCGTCCTGCCCGACGACGTGAAGACGCTGGCGGTGCCCGTGCTCGCGCACCGCGTCATCGGCGTCGGCTACACGGGCGAGGGCGGCTCCGACGACCGCGAGAAGGTCGTCGCCGACCTTCTCGACACCGTGGACGTACCCATCTAGCCGGCCGCTGGCTGGGGGCGCTCGGGCCCCTAGCCGGCACGCTGGCTGGGGGCGCTCGGGCCCCTTCCTCCTCCTCGCGTACCAGGAGTACGCGTCGTCGTCGTCATGGGCCCTCCGCACCCCATCCAGCGCGCCGGCACGCGTCGGAGGGCGCTCGCGGACGGTGAGGGGTTCAGGCGCGGCCGGCGCGGGCGACGGCCCGTCGGACAGGCTTCGCCTTCGTCTTCGACGTGCCCGCGGCCTTCGCGTGACCTGCCGCCTTCGCGTGACCTGCCGCCTTCGCGCGACCTGCCGCCTTCGCGCGGCCCGACGCCTTCGCGCGACCTGTCGCTTTCGCGCGACCCGCGCCCTTGCGCGCCGCGCCCTTGGGACGGACGGGCCCGCCCCGCGCCGCGATCGCGGCGTGCGCGGCCGCGAGGCGCGCGACCGGCACCCGGTACGGGGAGCACGACACGTAGTCGAGGCCCGCGTCGTGGAAGAAGGCGATCGAGCGCGGGTCGCCGCCGTGCTCGCCGCAGATGCCGACCTTCAGCTTCTCCCGCGTCTCGCGGCCGCGCTCGACCGCCATGCGGATCAGCTCGCCGACGCCGACCTGGTCGAGGCTCTGGAACGGGTCCTCGGGCAGCACGCCCTTCTCCACGTACGTGGGCAGGAACATCCCCGCGTCGTCGCGCGAGTAGCCGAACGTCATCTGGGTGAGGTCGTTCGTGCCGAAGGAGAAGAACTCCGCGTCCTTCGCGATCTCCCGCGCGCGCAGGGCGGCGCGGGGCACCTCGATCATCGTCCCGAAGACGAGCGGCATCCGGACCTTCGCCCTGGCGAGGACCGCCTCCGCGACCGTCACGAGCGCGTCGCGCAGGAGCGTGAACTCCTTCGCCGTCCCGACGAGCGGGATCATGACCTCGGGCCGCACGGGGCGCTTCGCCTTCACCTCCGCCGCGGCCGCCTCGTAGATCGCCCGGACCTGCATCTCGTAGATCTCGGGGAACGTGATCCCGAGCCGGCACCCGCGGTGCCCGAGCATCGGGTTCAGCTCCCTCAGCGACTCGACCTTGGCCTTCAGGCGATCGAAGGGCACGCCCATCTCGCGCGCCAGGAACGAGATCTCGTGCTCCTCGTGGGGCAGGAACTCGTGCAGGGGCGGGTCCAGCGTGCGGATCGTCACCGGGTGCGGTCCCATCGCGCGGAAGATCTCGACGAAGTCGCCGCGCTGCAGGGG
>DATLLK010000235.1:0-6062 GCA_035537895.1 Planctomycetota bacterium | reverse complement strand
CACGAGGATCGCGTCGTCCCACACCCAACCGTTCTGCAGGCACGCCCCCTGCCCGAGCCAGGCGGCCGCGACGACGAGGAGCGGCATCCACGGCGGCAGCCGCCGCCCGGAGTCTCTCGGACGCAGGGGCGGCGCTTCCGTCACGTCGGTCCGACCTCCGAGGAGTCCAACGAAGACGCCGCGCGGAGGTTCCCGCGCGGCGTCGGCGACCGTCGTGGGCGCCCTCGGTCTACCCGTTCTTCGGCGCGCTCGCGGCGAGCGGGTTCACCGGGTCGATGGGCTCGTAGTCCGGCCAGTCGTCCCGGGCGGGCGGCGGCAGGGCGATCTTCTTCGTGTCCATGTCGATCAGCTTCGAATAGAAGTCGGCGAACTCCTTGTCGAGCTTCTTCCAGTCGTCCTCGGAGCGGATGTTCATCGCCTTCTTGAACTGGTTGAACGTGTACCCCTCGCCGTTCTCGCGCGGGTGCACCAGCATGTCGTCGAGGAACCGCGTGAAGTTCTTCTTGTACTTGCCGCTCTGGTGCTCGTTCAGGAAGTAGACGAACGCCCACGACTGCGCGTAGAAGTAGCCGAGCCCGTCGATCTGCCACTTCTGCGCCGCCCACTCGCGGACCCTGTGGTAGCCCTCGAAGCTGACGAGGTCCTTCACCGGGAACACGTAGAGGGACTTGCCGCCGCTCTTGAGCTGCTGGCGCATGCTCTGGAGGAACTCGAGTCGCGGCCGGTTCACGCCGTGGAAGGTGAGCTTCCTGTCCTTCGCCATCGTGACCGCGCCCATGTACTCCGCGAAGCCCTCGCCGAAGAACGACTGCGGCCGGCGGACGGCGCCCCACTCCTTCTTCTGCTTCGTGAACCAGTGCTCGAGCTGGTGGGTGCCCTCGTGGACGTTCTTGTTGATCTCGAACTCGCGCTGGCTGCCCTCGTCGTACAGGTAGACCCAGCCCGTCACGGGGCTGAAGTAGCCGGCGACCCCGGGGTCGATGCTCTCGTTCTTGACGTTCGAGTGGTAGTCGTCGAACGCCTGGCGGTCGCTGAAGATCCAGATGATCAGGGGGCACCCGTCGCGGTAGGACCGCTTGCTGACGGGGTAGTCCTCGCGGCCGCCGAAGGGCGACATCAGGTCCTTCAGCTCGCAGTCCTCGGCGTAGCGCCGCATGAACTCGGCGTAGAGCTGCTGGTAGATGCGCGCCTTCTCCGCGAGGATCTGCCGGTACTGCTCGCGGTTCTTCTCGAGCTCCTCGAGCTTCTTCGAGCGCTCCTTGGGCGGCAGCGCGAAGAGCTCCTCCTCCGACATCCGCTCCGTCGACGAGTAGCAGATCAGGTACGGGCTCGCGAAGATCGCCTCGTAGTTGTAGTCCTTGAAGTGCTTGTCGCGGGCGATCTCGAGGCGGGCGCCGTCGAGCGCGCGGAAGACCGGATCCGTGTCGAGCTTCGCGGCGTGCGCCTTCGTCTTCTCCCACGCCGTCATCGCGAGCTTGAAGGCCTCGTCGTCGTCGAACCAGTGCTGCTTCGCGGCCTCCTCGACGACGCGGATGTAGGGGTACTTCCGGAACGAGATGACTTCGGGGACCTCGAAGGCGAACTCCTTGTGGCCGAGGACCTCGCGCGCCAGCTTGTAGTTGGGGTCGGAGATCGACACGATCTCCTTCGCGACTTCCTTGGACCGCTCGGCCCCCGCGCTCCCGAGCGCCTTGTAGCGCTCGAGGAACTTCTTCAGCTCGGCGTCGGAGCGCGTGGCGTCGTTCTTCCAGTCCGCCTCGACCCCCGCCAGCGAGTCGGACTTCGGGGGCTCGGGCGCCGCCGTCTCGCCCATGCCGCCCACGGCCGGACCGGGCTTCGTCGTGTTCGTGTCCGTCCCGACGACGTTCGTCCCGCCGCCGCCCGCGGTGGGCTTGTCGTCCTTCTTCATGGAGAGGAACGCACCGATCGCGATGGCGAGCACGGCCGCCCCGATCCCGGTCATCACCAGCGGCGACATCCCCGACTTGGGGGGTGCGCCGTGCTTCGAGGACGTCTCGGAGCGCTCCCCGTGGTGACGGCCGTGCCGCGCGGACCCTCCCCGCGAGGACGTCGCGGGCGCGGGCGCGGCGGTGGCGGCGTGGCGCTCGGGCGGCTGGTACTGCGGGCCGCGCCGGCCGCCGCCGGCGGGGGCCGGGACGGGACGCGAGGGCGCGGGCGGGACCCGCGCGGGCGCCGCGGGCGCGGCGACCGCGGCCCCGGCCGTAACGACCGCCCCGCACGCCCCACAGGTGAACTTCGCACCCTGTGCGAACGCGCTGACGTCGAACTGGGCGCCGCACTTGGGGCACGGCTGTAGCTTCGCCATGAGGGTCTCCTCGGGACCCCCGGGCGTTGGGGCCCCGCGACACGTCGAATGTACCGCACCCAGCGGCAGGGCACCCGTCCCGATGGGGACGACGAGGGGCCCGCGGCGGTTCCGTGCGGGGGCCAGGGCGGCCGCAGAGCGGCCCGCGGGTAGGCTCCTCCCGTGAGGCCCCACCCCCTCCTCGCCGAGCGCCTGAACGACCTCTCCCGGCGCTACGACCGGCGTTGGCTCGAGTCCGACCCGGTCCGGTGGCCGCGCGCGCAGGCGGACCCGGGCGACCGCGAAGTCGTCGCCGTGGTCGCGGCCCTGCTCGCCTACGGACGGGTCGCGTCGATCCAGCGTGCCGTGGCGGACGTGCTCGAGCGCCTCGGCCCGCGCCCCTCCCGCGCACTCGACCCGGCGCCGGCGCTCGCGGATCGCCTGCGCGGGTTCCGCCACCGGTTCACGGCCGGCGAGGACCTCGCCTGGGTGCTCGGCTCGGTCGCCCGCGCACGCGAGGAGGCGGGCTCGCTCGGACGCTTTCTCGCGAGGCGCGCGAGGCCGCCGGACCGGCTCCGGTCGGCGCTCGCGGCGTGGCACGACCTCGCGGCGTCGCTGCCAGCCGCGCCCACGGCCGCCCGCGCGCGCGCCCGGCGCTTCCTGCTCCCCGACCCGCGGTCGGGCAGCGCGTGCAAGCGCATGCTGATGCTCGCGCGCTGGTGCGTGCGCCCGGACGACGGGGTCGACCTGGGCCTCTGGGTCGGAGAGGGCCTCGGGACGGCCGACCTCCTCGTGCCGCTCGACACCCACGTCGCGCGCACGGCGCGCGACCTCGGGCTCACGCGGCGGCGCACGGTGGGCTGGGCGACGGCGGTCGAGGTGACGCGGGCGCTCTCCGCGGTCGACCCGGGCGACCCCGCCCGGTTCGACTTCGCGCTCGCCCGACCCGGGATCCTCGGCCTCTGCCGTCACCGGCCACTGGCGCACGCGTGCGTCCCGTGCGACCTGCGCGACGTCTGCACGCACGGGCGGCGCGTCGTCCGCGCCGCCGCCGTCACCACTTCACGCCGAACTTCGGGTTCGCGTCGAACCAGGCCTTCGCCTGCGCGCTCGAGTCGAACGTCTGCCCGGTGATCGCCTTCAGGGCCGCGATGGCGCCGCCCTTCGTCGCCTGCCAGAGCTTCCAGCGCGCCTCCCAGTACCCGGCGGGCGGGTTCGACGCGTCGTTGACGCTGCCTGCGCGCGGCTCGTCGAGCCACATCCCGAGCAGCTTGCACGGCCGCTTGTCGGTGCGCACCGCGGTGAAGTAGGCCGTCACGGCGTTCATCGCCGGGACGTTGGGCGCCATCTTCCAGATCTTCTCGACCTCGTCGTACTGCTTCGCGTCGAGCGTCGCCCCGAGCCGGCCGAGCGACGCGAGCATGGCGGACTTGACGGCCCACCGCTTGTCGTTGACCGGGTGGATCCACGCGCGCCAGATCGTGCCCGTGGTCTTCGGGCCCGGCCGGTCGCCGAAGAGGGCGGCGGTCTTCTCGGCGATCGTCGCGTGGGGGTGGATCAGGCACTTCGAGAGCAGCGGGTCGAAGTCCTTGTGCGTCACGCCGGCGATCGCCTCGAGGGCGGGGAGGGCGTCCTCGGCCTTGCGCGCCCGCACGGCCTTCTTCAGGCCGGCGACGAGCGGCTCCGCCTCCGTGTCGGTGAGCGTGCGCAGGGCCGGGGGCGGGCTCGGCGCCGGATCGCCCGCTCGCGGCGGCGCATCGCCCGCGCGCGGAGCCCCATCACCCGCGCGCGGAGCAACGTCGCCCTCGCGCGGCGCGTCGGCCCCGAAGGCCGTGCCGGCGAGGACGGCGAAGGCGAGCGGCAGGACGGCGGCGGCGCGGCGCAGAGTCGTGGCCTCCGGGGCGGGCGGGAGCCCCTGCAAGGATGCTACCGATGCGGGCAGCCCGTCGCTATCCTCCCCGCCCCGGAGGAGCCTCGCATGCCGACCGTGCCCTTGTTCGACGTCACCGGGATCGACACGGCGAGGACGGTCGCGCCGATCGAGGAGATCCGGAAGTCCAACCCGCAGCGGTTCGAGATGGAACAGCTGACGCGGATCGTGCACGCGAACGACCCGGCGGGCGAGGTCGCCGGGGTCCTCGAGATCGACGAGGATCCCTGGTGGGCCCGGGGGCACATCCCCGGGCGCCCGCTGATGCCGGGCGTCCTGATGCTCGAGGCGCTCGCCCAGCTGTGCTCCTACGCGGTGCGCCGCGTGTACGACGTAAAGGAGTTCCAGGACCGCTTCTTCGGCTTCGGCGGGATCGACGAGGTGAAGTTCCGCGGGGCGATCCTCCCCGGCCAGACCCTCCTGCTGCTCGGCAAGTCCGTCGAGATCCGCTCGCGCCGCGCGGTCTACGACACGCAGGGCTGGGTCGACGGCCGCCTCTGCGTCGAGGCCCGCATCACCGGCATGTGGGTCTGACCGCGCGCGGGCGCGCCGGGTTCCCGAGTCCTACGGGCCCGGGGAGCGCGGCGACGTGAGGCGCCCCTCGGCGTGGGCGCGCGCCTTCGCGACGTAGCCCGCGGCCACCTCGATCGCATCGGCCTTGCGCTTGGCCGGGTCGAGCGAGCGCACGATGCGGGCGGGGACGCCCACGACGAGGCTGTAGGGCGGAACCGCCATCCCCTCGGGGACGACGCAACCTGCCGCGACGATCGAGCCCTCGCCGATGACGGAGCGCCCGAGCAGCACGGCGCCCATGCCGATCAGGCACCACCGCTCGATCCGCGTCCCGTGGAGGATCGCGCCGTGCCCGACCGTGACGTCCTCCGCCACGTCGTTGCGCACGCCCGTGTCGGCGTGCACCACCGCGCCGTCCTGCAGGTTCGAGCGGTCTCCCACCGAGAGCGGCGCGTCGTCGCCGCGCACCACGGCGGCGTACCACACGTTGCAGTCGCGCCCGAGGACGACGTCGCCGACGACCGACGCGGTCGTCGCGACGTAGGCCTCGCCCAGGCGGAGCATCGTCGGCGGCGTGTAGGTCATGCGTACCGGAAGAGGAGGATGGGGATCAGGTTCGTGGCGTTGAAGAGCGCGTGCACCGTGAACGTGGCGAGGAGGCTGTCCGTCTCCTCCATGAGCCAGCCGAGGAACAGCGCGAGGGTGAACAGCGGCAGGAAGCTGAACAGGTTCTGGTGCACGAGGGCGAAGAGCACCGCGACGCCGATCGTCGCCCCGCGCGCGCCGAGGTAGACCCGGGCGGCGGGATGGAGCAGACCGCGGAAGAGCGCCTCCTCGGCGAACGGCGCGACGAGCGTCCCGTACGCGGTGATCAACCACACCGTGCTCACCGGCCCCATCACCGCGTCGAGGACGGGCACCTGCGGGACGGCCTCCTGCCCCGCCCACTCGAGGATGGGCTTGGCGACGAGCGCCGCGACGACGGCGGCCGCGCTCCCGACGACGTACGTCCAGGCGCCCCGCCGGATCGACGGGCCGACCGGCGGCGGCGGGCGGAACTGCAGCTGCCGCGCACGCGCCCGAAGGCGCAGGACGAGGAGCGAGGCGGCGATCGAGGGCAGCGCCATCGCGACGATGCCCAGGACCGTCTGCGAGCGGAACGTGTCGGGGTAGGCCTCGAGCAGCGCGTGACGGGTCACGTCCACGAGCAGGTAGACCCCGAGCACGAGGAGCAGCGCGTAGGGGAGCGGGAGCGGCACGACGGGCGTCGGGACGGGGAGAAGGCCAAGGAGAAGGACCCGAAGCGGTCGATGC
>DATLLK010000234.1:0-3145 GCA_035537895.1 Planctomycetota bacterium | reverse complement strand
GCCGAAGACGGGGCCCGGGCGGAACTCGAAGCGCCGGCCCTCGCCCGTCTCGACGAGGGCCTCCTGGCCGACCACCACGCGGGACACGGCCTCCTCGACCGCGCGGATGCGCGCGGCGAGGGCCTGACGGGCGTCGTCTCGGGGGGCCATGGGGAGGACTACGGGTAGACGCGGTTCAAGGTTCGCGGGAAAGCGGCCGCTTCGCGCGCGTGGTCGAGCCCGCAGATCCAGGCGACCGTGCGTTCGAGCCCGAGCCCGAAGCCCGCGCTCGGGCAGGCGCCGTAGCGGCGTAGGTCCAGGTACCACTCGTAGGCGGCCTTGGGCAGCTTCTCCTCCTCGATGCGGCGCTCGAGGTGCGCGAGGTCGCCCGAGCGCTCCCCGCCCCCGATCATCTCGCCGTAGCCGTCGGGGGCGATCAGGTCGCAGCCGAGCGCCACGTCGGGGCGCGCCGGGTCGGGGCGCATGTAGAAGGCCTTGATCTTCATCGGGAAGCGGTGGATCAGCACCGGGCGGTCGAACTTCGCCGAGACCGCGTCCTCCTGCGGCGCGCCGAAGTCCTCGCCCCACGGGATCGCAGCCTCGGTGCCCTTGAGGAGGTCGAGGGCCTCGTCGTAGGAGAGGCGCGGGAAGGGGGGTGCCACGGCCTCGAGCTTCGCGACGTCGCGTCCGAGCGCCGCGAGGTCGGCGCGGCGGTTCTCGAGCACGCGCTTCACCGCGTGCGAGACGATCCCCTCCATCAGCGCCATCACCTCGTCGAGGTCGCCGAACGCGATCTCGGGCTCGAGCATCCAGAACTCGGTCAGGTGGCGGCGGGTCTTCGACTTCTCGGCGCGAAAGGTCGGCCCGAAGCAGTAGACCTTGCCGAGCGCCTGCGCCGCGGCCTCCATGTACAGCTGGCCGGTCTGCGAGAGGAACGCCTTCTCGCCGAAGTAGTCGACGCCGAAGAGCGTCGCCGTGCCCTCGGCGGCGGCGGGCGTGAAGATGGGGGCGTCCACCGCCGTGAAGCCGTTCACGTCGAGGTACTCGCGGAGCGCGCGCTCGACCTCGGCGCGGATGCGAAGCACGGCCGTCGGCCCGCTGCTGCGCAGGTAGAGGTGGCGCTCCTCCATCAGGAAGCCGATCCCGTGCTCCTTCTTGCCGAGCGGGAACTCGGCGACGCAGGGGCCGGTCACCTCGAAGCCCGTGACCGTCAGCTCGACGCCGCCGGGCGAGCGCGGGTCGGCCCGGACGGTCCCCTTGACCGCGACGGCGCTCTCGAGCTTCACCTTGTCGGCGGCGTCGAAGTCGGCGTCGGGGACGGCGCCCTTCTTCAAGACCGCCTGCACGACGCCGCTCCCGTCGCGCACCTCGAGGAAGACGAGCTTCCCGGCGGTGCGCCGGCGATAGACCCAGCCCCGCACGAGCACGGTCTGGCCGACCTTGGACGGCAGACCGAGGACGGAGTCGCGGTGGGGCATCGTCGTGGGGTCCGGGACGGGGGCGCCGGATGATACCCCCCGGCGCGTGACGGCCACCGGCACGGAGGGAGGGGGTTCCCCCCCGTATCCTCGCGGCCCATGTACGAGAGCCTGCGCGGCCGCCTGATCGAGAAGGAGCCGTCCCGCTGCGTCGTCGAGGCGGGCGGGATCGGCTACGTCGTCGCCGTGCCGCTGTCGACCTACGAGCGGCTGCCCGTGTTCGGCGCCGAGGCGACGCTGTTCCTCCACCTCGTCGTGTCGGAAGACGCGTGGCGTCTCTTCGGCTTCGCGACGAAGGACGAGCGCGCCCTCTTCCGCACGTGCCTGAAGGTCGCGGGCATCGGCCCCGCGACGGCGCTCGCGCTCCTCTCGGGGATGGGGGCCCGCGACCTGGAGGCCGCGGTCGCCGCCGGCGACGTGAAGGCGCTGACGCGGGTCAAGGGCATCGGCAAGAAGACGGCCGAGCGCCTCGTCGTGGAGCTGCGCGACGCGCTCGGCGGCGTGGGGGCCGTCACGCGGGGCAGCGCCGCCCCCGTCGCCGGTCCGCTCGCCGATGCGCACGCCGCGCTGCTCGCGCTCGGGCTCGACGCCGGCGAGGCGAGCGAGCGCCTCCGGCGGATCCCCGACGCCGCCGGGCTGGACGTGGCCGTCCTGGTGCGAAAGGCCCTCCGGTCGCCGTAGAATCCGGGGACCGGGGGACGGGTCACACCGCCCCCCGGCCCGTCTCTGGACGCTCCCCGCGGGGGAGGTCCAATGATCGCCGAGGGCCCTCACATGAACGTCCGCCACCTCCTCCTTCTCCCCGCCTTGATCGCCGCCGTCGCGCTGCTCGCGCCCCGGGCGGTGCTCGCCGAGGACGCGCCCGCCGACGCGGCGACGGAGGCGAAGGCCCTGATCGCCCAGATCGACGCCGCGGAGACCGCGAAGGACGACGGGGCGATGAGCGAGCTGATGAAGAAGGTGCCCGCCGTCTACAAGCAGGTCACCGACAGCGGGCTCAAGGGCTCGATGATGAAGGCGCTCGGGCGCACCGTGCGCAACGCGAAGTTCCCCGGCGCGCGCAAGGCGGCCCTCGACGCGGTCGTCGAGACGGGCGACGGCAAGGAGGCCTGGAAGACGATCCAGGGCGGCTACCCCGCCGACGACGTCGAGGACCCCGAGCGCTTCAACGTCGAGTTCGTGAAAGCCGTGGGCGCGCTCCACCCCGACGCCGCGATCGACCGCCTGCTCGAGACGTTCAAGAAGGCGAAGCAGCTCGACCTCGCGTCCGAGGCCGTCCTCGCGCTGGGCAACTACAAGTCGTCCAAGCGACGCGAGTACATCCTGCTGGAGATCACGAAGGCCGGGAAGAACATGGTGCCGTCACGGAGCGCGTCGAAGAACCCGTCGCCCGAGACGACCGCGCGCTGGGGCGGTGTCTCGCCCGCGATCGGCAAGGCGCTCGACACACTGACGGGCGAGAAGGTCGGCGACCCGCTCGAGTGGTTCAAGCGGGTGGACGAGGCGAAGAAGAACCTCAAGAGCCTCTTCCGCGACTAGATGGGCGGCGCCCGGTATGGGGGCGCTCGGGGCCGCTTCCTCCTCCTCGCGTACCAGGGCGTACGCGTCGTCGTCGTCATCGGCCCTCCGCACCCCATCCCGGGCGCCGCCAAGTCGCCGATGGGGGCCAGAAGGGGTGCGAGCCGGAC
>DATLLK010000233.1:0-2221 GCA_035537895.1 Planctomycetota bacterium | reverse complement strand
GCCGCGCGCCGGCGACGTCACTTCATCGCCTTCTCGATCGCCGCCGCGAGGTCGTCGCCTCGCGCGCCGACGGCGGCGACGCGGCCGTCGCGGCCGACGAGCAGCGTCCAGGGGAGCGCCCGCACGCCGTACCCCTCGCCGATCGGGTTGCGGCCCGTCGTGTAGTAGACGTTGCGCCAGGGCAGGCCCTTGGTGCGCACGAGGTCGCGGACCTTGCCCCCGTCGTTCGCGCCGTCCATGCAGATGCCGAGGACCTCGAACCCGCGGTCGTGCCACGTGCGCCACGCCTCGACGAGCGTCGGCATCTCCTGCACGCACGGGCCGCACCACGTCGCCCAGAAGTCGAGGAGGACGACCTTGCCCGCGAAGTCGCCCATCGCCACCGGGCGCCCGTCGAGGTCGCGGGCGTCGGCCGGGAAGGGCCTCACGGGCTTGCCCATCAGCTCGAGGGCGGCGATCTCGCCGTCGGCCATGCGGAGGAACCCCTGCGCCTCGGGCGCCGCCGCGATGGCGGTCTTCATCCCGCGCCAGGCCTGCTGGGCCCCCGCGATGTCGCCGACCTTGGCGAGGTACTGCGCGCGGTGCGTCCACGCCGGCACGACCGTCGCCATGCCGTGGCGAGGGACGGTGACGGACGTCGTCAGCACCTCGAAGGCCGCCTTCGCCTCGGGCACGCGGCCGAGCTCGCCGAGCGCCCGCGCGCGCGCGAACCGGGCCGTGACGTCGCTCTTCCCCGAGGGCCACGCGGCGAGGTACTCGTCGGCGTGCAGGAGCGCGCGATCCCAGAGCTCGACCTCGTCGGCGAGCCGGACGAGCGACCCGATGGCCTCCTCCGCGTCCTTCGCCCCGGGCACCGCCCGAACGTAGCCGAGGATCGCGTCGTAGCGGCGGCGGCGGACCGCGCGCACGGCCTCCTTCTCGAGCCGGTCGTAGACGGTCTCGATCTGGTCGAAGTTCTCGTGCGCGGCGACCGGAGCCGCGGTCGGTGCCCCGGGCGCGGCGGTCGGCGCAGGCGCCGGCCCCGGCGCCGGCCCCGGCGGCGGAGCGGGAGACGGAGCGGGAGACGGCGCGGGCGCCGGCCCAGGCGGCGGAGCGGGAACGGGCGCGGGAGCCGGCCCAGGCGCGGGTCCGGGAGCCGGCACGGGCCTCGGCGGGGGCGCGTCGGCCGCGTGCGCGGCGGCGCCGAAGCCGGCGAGCCCGACGCACAGCAGGATCGCGCGACCGGTCGGGAAGATCGTCATGGGGGGATCCTACGGTCGCGCGGGGGCCGGGACCGATCGAGACGAAGCGGGGCGGGCGGCCGTGGCCGCCCGCCCCGCGGGACCGTCCCTCGAGAGACGATCGACTCGACCGGATCGAGGAGCTACTTCAGGAGGACGGCGAGCTTCTTCGCAAGCGCCTCGCCGCGGAGCCCGACGCGGATCACCTTGCCCTCGCGATCCACGAGGACCGTGTGCGGGATCCCGTTGACGCCGTAGGCCGAGGCGACCGTCTTCTCGGGGTCGTGGATCTGCCGCCAGGGCATCGACTTGTCCTTGATGAAGTCCTTCAGCTTCTGCGCGTCGTTCGGGTAGTCGAGGGAGATGCCGAGGACCTCGAAGCCCTTGGCGTGGAACTTCTCGTACGCCGCGAGCACGTGGGGAATCTCCGCGCGGCACGGGGGGCACCAGGTCGCCCAGAAGTCGATCAGCAGGACCTTGCCCTTGTAGTCCGCCAACGTGACGGGCTTGCCCTCGAGGTCCTTCGCGGACTCGGGGATCGTGGTCGCCTCCTGGCCGATCGCTTCGAGCGGCTTCATCTGGCCCTCGGCGATCTCGGCGATGTCGCCGGAGAACTGCGCGGCCGCGTAGAAGTCCTTCAGCTTCTGCCACACGGCCTTCGTCCCCTCGATGTCGTCGGCCTCGAGGAGGAACTCGGCGTAGGCCGAGTAGACGTTGATGTTCTGGCGGACCACGGCCACTTCCGCCTTCTCCGCGTCCATCGACGCGATCGCCGCGTCGTAGGCCGCGATCGCCTCCGCCTTCTTCCCGAGCTTGCCGAGCCCGACGGCCTTGGCCACCTTCGCGTCGAGCGTGCTCTTGCCCTCGGCGTGGGCCGCGGCGTACTCGTCGGCGTGCTGGACGGCCTTCGCCCAGTCCTCGATCTCCGAGGCGAGCTCGAAGGCGGCCACGCGGGCAGCCTCCGCGTCGGCGGCCTTCCCGTTGGCGGCGAGGTAGGCGAC
>DATLLK010000232.1:0-5074 GCA_035537895.1 Planctomycetota bacterium | reverse complement strand
CGCCCCCAGCCGCCCCGCGTGAGATACGGCCCGACCTCGACCTTGCCGAACAGCGATCGGACGGCAGCCACGGCGAGGTGCTCGTGCACGGCGGGATGGTCGAGCACGGCGTGGGGGGACTCGCAGCCGATCATCCCGCCGAAGGGAGCGAGGGCCTCGAGGAACCGCGACCACCGCGCAACCACGGGGGACGCGGGATCCTCGATGCGCGCGAGGTCGAGGCAGGGCGTGCCGTCGCGCACGAAGCTCGCGAGGTCACGGAACAGGGCGGCGCCGGCCGCCCAGTCCACCTCGTCGAGGCGCGCCACATCCTCGGGAACGTCCGCTCGCACGTGGGAGTCCGTGTGCTGCCACGCCCCGGCGCGCGTCTCCGAGGGCGCGGGACGCCCACCGGCACCGCCGACGGCCCACGCGAGCGCCGCTCCGAGGCACGCGCCGAGCGCCAGGAACGGCGCGACAGGAAACGGGCGGGCCACCGAGGTCTCGCTCGCCTCGCTCGATCCCATCGGCGATCCCCCTCCCGCCGCGGCGCGCTCCGACGGGCTAGCGCGGCGGCCCCTCCTCGAGCGCCCGCAGGCCGGCCGTCGCGGAGTCGAGGGCGGCGCGGGCCGCCTCGAGCTCCTTCGTGGCCGAGACGTGGGCCATCTCGAGCTCGGCGGGGACGGCGACGGCGCGCGCGGACTCGAGGAGCCTCGAGATGACGCGCCGGTAACCGTCCCCCGCGAAGGGAAGCTCGCGCCAGTCGGCGACGCCCGCGACCTCGCGGCCGCCGAGGTCCTGGCGCATGGAGGCCAGCGCCCGCTCCGCGATCGCGACCCGCTCGGGGCTCGCCTCGACGAACTTCGCCATCGCCGCGCGCACGGCACGCAGCTCGGCAGGCTTGGGGTTCGCCGGGTCGGCGACGACGGCCGGGTCGGAGAGCAGGCGCACGAGCTCCGCCGAGACCTGCTCGAGCGCGGGGAGGCCGAGGTGGGCCTCCTTGGCGCCCGGATGCTCGCCGGCCCACGTCTCGAGCGCGAGGGTCGCGCGGGCGTGCTTCTCGGTCGCCGACGCGAAGGCGGCCGCGGCGGCGGCGTGCTGCGCGCGCGCCTTCAGGAGCTCGGGGGGCTCGGCCGGCGCGGGGAGCGGCGCCTCCGTCATGCCTGGAATCGGCATCGGCGGCGCTTCGCCCGTCATGCCGGGTGAGGGCATCGGCGGCGCCTCCTCCGTCATGCTCGGCGCGGGCATGGGCGGCGCTTCACCGGTCATGCCGGGTGACGGCATCACGGGCGGGGTCCCCGCGGCCGGCCGGTCCGCGGGCCGCGTGCCCGACGGTTCCTCCGTGACCTTGGCGGACGAGCGCTCGGGCTCCTGCGGGCCGGAGGGCTCGCCCCGGTCGCGCAGGAGCAGGAAGCCGACGAAGGCCGCGGCCGCGACCCCGAGGCCTATCCATAGGCCGCGCCGCGACGACTCGACGTGCGGAGCGTCCGGCGGCGGCACCGTCACGGGCGAGCGCTGCGTGTTCGTCGACGTGAGCTTCGTGTCGCGGTGGCACTCGGGGCAGGCGAAGCGCTCGCCCAGGTGCGACGAGGGCACCGCCGAGATCGCGCCGCACCACGGGCAGTCGAACGTGCGGTCGCCCGACAGGTGCGTGGTGTCCGCGGCCGTGCCGGCCGCGCCGCCCGCCGTGGTGTTCCGCTCCGTGATCTTCGTGGGCTTGCGGCACTCCGGGCAGTGGAAGTGCTCGCCCAGATGGTCCGCCGGCACCGTGCTGATCGCACCGCACCAGGGACAGTCGAAGGTACGGATGGTCGTGTTCACGCGGCGCTCCCCGATCGGCGCTCCGGGCGGCCCACGACGCCCGGTCGGCGACCGCGGTGGCGGACGCCCGCCGCCGTAGGCACCAGCATAGCGCCCGGGAAGGCGCGGAGCGGCGGGGGGGTGCCTGACCGAGGACGCCCGGGGCGCGTCCTCTACCTGCTAGCCCCGACCCGGCGCGTCCCCCATCGCGGGAGGCTCGTCCATCGCCGGTTCGCCCTCCATGGCGGGCTCCTCGGCCATGCCGGGCTCCTCGCCCATGGCCGGCGGCTCACCCATCGCGGGCTCCTCACCCATCGCCGGCTCCTCGCCCATGGCCGGCGGCTCGCCCATCGCGGGCTCTTCGCCCATCCCGGCGCCGTCCATGCCCGCCTCGGCCGGCGGCGCGGGCGGCACGTCCAGAAGGGACTTCGGATCCTGCCGGAACCAGGAGGTCTCCGACTCGCCGACGGCCAGCACGAACCCGTCGACGCCGGCGGGGCCCTCGCGCTTCGCGTACCAGCCGGACTTCCCTTCGATCTTCTTGCCGAGCACGAGACGCCACGTCGGTGCGATCTCGCCGTCCGCGGCCGGGCGACCGGTCGCCGTCACGACGAGGTCGGGCTTGTCGAAGCCCCACTTCTCCGCGTCGGCGGCGCCCTTGCCCTCGACCCCCTGGAGGAGCAGCCCGCTCAGCTGCTGCACGCGGAGCTTCGCCTCGGAGGGCTTCGCCTTCCCGCCGCCCTCGCCCTCGAGCGTCCACGGGTCCTCGGCGTCCTTCTCGCCCTTCGCCCCGCGCACGAGGCGCGCGGACCAGGACTTCGGCGCGTGGGCCCACTCGAGCTCGACGACGTCGCTCTCGGAGAGGCCGGGGAACACGCGCGCGTCGACCCACGTGACGACGTCGGTGCGGTCACCGTACGCGTCAAGGCCCTTGGCGGCGACGATGCGTCCGGCGCCCGGCGTCGCGGCGGCGCCCGGGACGGACGGAGCCGCGAGCGCCGCCTTCGAGACGTCGTCGAGCCGCAGGTAGACGGTCTCCCACGAGCCCTCCGCGCCGCTCTTGCCGATCCCGAAGGAGACGGCCGGGGCGTCCCCGGCCTCGAAGATGCGGACGTCGGTGAACCCGTCGGTGCCCGCGAACTGGGCGAACTTCTCGGGGTTCGTCGTGGGCGTGCTGCGGGTGCGCACGGCGGACAGGCTGCGGAGGAAGTCCTCCACCTTCTTGGCGTCGGCGGGGTAGTCGGCGGCCGACTCGACCTTCCACGCCGTGGCCGTGGCGCGCACGAGGCGAAGCGTCCTGGCCGGCGAGCCGGCCCGGGCGGGGCGCGCCACCTCGATCGCCCGCACCTTCGCGACGTCGATGGGCGCGAAGCTGGGCGTGAGCTTCCCCTCGCCGGGCAGGGAGACCGTGCGGGAGGGCCGCAGCGCGAGGATCGCGACGAACGCGATCGACAGCGCGCCGAAGACGACGATGCGTCGGAGCAGGTTCGAGGCGCGGTCCATGTCAGCTCCGGTACCGGCGGACGAAGTACACGAACAGCCCGGCGACCAGCACGGCCAGGGGCGCGAGCAGGTAGTTCCAGAGCTTCACGCGCCCGGCGGCGCCCGCGTCGATCTCCTCCAGCTTGCGGGTGACCGCGCCGCGGGCGCGCAGCGCGATCAGCTCGTCGCTGCCCGAGAGCCAGTCGATCACGCTGGGGACGAAGGAGAAGCCCCCGACCCGGTTGAAGTACGCCGTGGCGCCGGACGTGATGTCGCCGCGCGTCCCGCTGAAGTCGTTCGAGACCGTGTCCGCGTCGCCGAGGATCACGAGCACACCCTTGCCCTCGTCGAGCCGGGCCGGGCCGGCGGCCGGCGGCGCGGGCGAGGCGCCCGGCTCGCCGGGCGCGCCCTCGGGTCCCTTGGGCCCGCCCTCCGGAGCCTCGGGCGCCTTCTCGGGCGCGCCCTCCATGGCGGGCTCGGGCGGCGCCTTCGGCTCCTCCCCCATCGCGGGGTCATCCATCGCAGGCTCGCCCATCGCCGGCTCGGGCGTCGGCGGCGGATCGGACATCGCGGGGGCGGACTCGCCGTTCATCCCCGGTTCGATGGGCACGACGGGCCCCGGGGACGCGGGAGGCGTCTCACCGGGGACGGGCTTGCCCTTCCAGAACGACGTGAAGGTGCCCTGGAGGGACACCATCACGGCGCGCTTGCCGAGCGGCTTGCCGTCGGGACGCTCGACGCCGGTCAGGCCGTCGGTCGTGTCCTTGCGCCACCCCTGGTCCGTCGTGCTCGCGAGCAGGGTGTACGTGCGGCCGGCCGTCTTCTGCGCCGCCGCGTCGACCGCGATCTCGGACGCCCAGTAGAGCGGGATCCCGTCCATGCCCCGCGTGCCCGGGCAGTCCTGGTCGATCGAGGTCGCGCGCAGGAGCGGCCAGTAGGGGTAGGGGATGAGCTCCCGCGCCTGCGTCATCGCACGGCACATCGCGCGCGGGTCGAACTCGGCGACCACGCCGGGCAGCACCTCGACGCCCTGGGAGCGCAGCCAGTCCTCGAGGCCGGAACGGGTGGGAGGCTGGCCGCTCCACGCGACGCGCACGTCGGCCGCGTCGTGGAGCAGGAGCACCTTCCCGCCCCGCAGCAGGAACTGCTCGAGGTGCCAGACCTTCTTCTCGGGCCAGTCCTTCGGCGCGATCACGAGGAGCACCGCGATGTCGGTGGCGACGGGCTCGTCGAGGGAGACGCTGCGACGCAGGTCGTTCCCGTAGACGTCCTCGAGGTGCCCGCCGAGCGCGGCGAAGCGGTCGCCGCCCTGCGGGTTCATGAAGTTCATCGGCTGCGCGTCGGACACGACGCCCACGACGGACCCTCGCGCGCGGCTCAGCTTGTAGACGGCGGACGTGACCACGTACTCGAGGTCGTTCCGCAGCTGGATGGACGCGTTGTCGGACATCTCGGCCAGGGGTCCGACGACCTCGACACGGTCCTCGTACATCAGCGCGAGCCCGTTGTAGGCCTGCGAGACGCTGAGCTTCTGGCCCTCGCGGACATGGAAGCCGGTCTCGGGGATGCCCTTCTCGCCCGCCTCCCGGCGACCGTCGTCGTTCATCTCGACCCACTGGACGTCGATGCGCCCGTTGCCGGCGGCGGCGTACTCGTCGAGGAGGCCCTCGAGGCGGCGGCGCACGGGCAGCGCGGAGGACGGGATCTCCGTGCCCCAGTACGCGCGCACGCGCAGGGGGTCGGTGAGCCCGCCCACCACGCGGCGCGTGGCGTCGGAGACCGTGTAGAGGCGTTGCTCGGTCAGGTCGGCGCG
>DATLLK010000231.1:0-3768 GCA_035537895.1 Planctomycetota bacterium | reverse complement strand
CCGTAGGCCCCGCCCCCGCCGCGCCCCCGAGCCTGCACGTCCTGCGCATGACGTTGCCGGCCGCGCCGTTCCCCTGCGTCCTCCGACGCGACCGGCCGCCCCCCGTCGTGGCGCCGCACCTCGACCCCGCCGACGTGCTGCGCTACGTCGGCGCCGCGCGCCGCACGCTGCGCGGACCGCTCGTCGCGCAGATCGAGGGGCCCGGCGACCCGCTCGCCTCGGCGATCCACGTGCTGCGCGCGCTCGCGCTCGTGCGCGAGCACGACCCCGACGTGATGACGGGCCTCGTCGTGGACGGCCCGCTGTTCGCCGAGTACATCGACGAGATCATCGACCTCGGCGTCCACCACGTGATCCTGCGCATGGACGCGGCGTCCGTGCGGGCCGCGTGGCGGGTCTACGGGCGCGTCGCCTACCGCGGCGACGTCGTCACGGGGCCCGACGCGGGTCGGCTCGTCTTGGAGGAGGGCCGCCGCGCGGTCCGACTGCTCGTCGACCACCGCATCCCCGTCGGCATCCGCTTCACGGCGATCCCGACGGTGAACGTCGGCGACCTCCCCGCGATCGCGGCGTTCGCCGCCGAGGAGGGCGTCGAGCGCATCGACGTGGTCCCCCACCGCCCGCAGCCGCGCGCGCCGCTCGCGAAAGCCGGGACGCCGACCGCGGGCGAGATGGCGCGCTACCGCGCGATCGTGGAGGAGGCCTACCTCGCCGCCGCGCCGGAGGGGCTCGCCCGCGCGCCGGGCGCGCTCGCCTGGCTCGGCGACGGACGCCTGCGCGAGGTCCCGCTCGACTCCCTCGACCACGTCGACACGATGGCGCTCCTCCCGGATCCCGACGCCCACGAGGAGATCGCGCGGATCCTGCCGCCGCGCCGCTCGCACGTCGTGGCCGTCGCGACGTCGGACGGCTTCTTCGTCGACCGCGCGCTCGTCGACGCCGCGCACCTCCACGTCTACGCCGTGGGCGCCGAGCGCACGCGCTGGCTCGGGACGCGCGAGCTCCCGGGCGGGTTCCAGCGGCGCCGCGACGGTGTCGGGACGCCCAAGGACTTCCTGCGCGCGCTGTCGGGCTGCCACGCCGTCGTCGCGACGCGCTTCACGAAGCGGGCCGCCGTGCTGCTCGACGCCGTGGGCATCCGTGCCTTCCCCGCGGGCGGGCACGTCGACGAGGTGCTCGACCGCGTCGCGCGCGGCACGCTCAAGGTCCCGCACGCGGCGCCGCCCGCGCCGGGCGACGACGACGACGACCGCCGGGGCGACGGGCTGCTCTGATCCGTTTGCTCGGTACCCGGGACGCGGAAATCGGGGCTCGGAGACTCGGGGTCTGGCTCGCGAGGCGACTCGCGGTGCGCCTACTCCGGGAACTCCCACGTGACGGTGCCGCCGCCCACGCCCTCGCGCGTCAGCCGGATCCAGCGCATCTCGCGCGACAGCGTGTGCTGGAAGGTCACCGTGAACTCGGTCAGCACGCGCGGCCCGAAGCCCTCGCCCAGGTCGGTCTTGAAGAGCGCGGGCGTCGACGCGACGCGGTTCCCCGTCGAGTCCTCGAGGACGTAGTTCTCCTGGGTCGGCCGCACGATCTGGTCGGTCGCGACCTGGATCTGGAACGTCGTCAGCCCCTCGAAGTAGTGCGGGTGGCGCTTCGCGGCCCCCGGCGCGTCGGGCTCGAGTCGGATCCAGGCCGCGTCCTCGAGCGTCGCCGTCATGGCGCCCTGCGACCGCGAGAAGGCGGCCTTCGCCTGCTCGAGCGTCGTGAACGTGGCGGCGGGGCGGCCCGCGACCGTCGGCTGGAGCGTGCCGCTGCGCGAGTAGACGGTGCCCCGGGTGCAGCCCGGCGCGCCCAGCGCGAGGAGCGCCGCCAGCGCGGTCGCGACGGAGCAGGGCCGGGAGCGGACCGGGGAGGGCACGGGCATCGATCGTTGGACGACGGCCACGCCCTACAGCTTCTTCATGAGCTCGGCCTTCTTCGCCGCGTACTCCTCCGCCGTGAGGATCCCCTCCTTGTGGAGGGCGGCGAGGTCGCGCAGCTGGTCGGCCACGCTGCGGGCCGGGGCGGCCGCGGCCGCCCCCTCGCCCGAGCCCTGCGGACTGCCGGCGCCCGGCCGCATCGCCTCGCGCATGGCGTCGGCCATCATCCCGCCCATCCCGAAGCCCGCGCCGACGCCGACGCCGGCCGCGCCGAGCCCGCCGGGGTTGGCGGCCGCCGTGCCCAGCGCCTCCGCGGCCTTCATCCGCGTGTAGTCGTGGAGGTTGCCGATCGCCTTCATCTTCGAGCGCTCGTCGATCGCCCGCTGGACCTCCTCGGGCGGGGTGATCGCGTTGACGCGGAAGTTGTCGAGCGCGATGCCGAAGCGCTCGAAGTCGTCCTTCAGGCGCTCGACGAGCGACTGCGAGAGCTCGTCGTACTGCGAGGCGAGGTCGAAGACCGACTTCAGGTTCTCGCCGAGGAAGTCGGTCAGGCGCGTCATGATCGAGGAGCGCAGGTACTCCTCGAGCATCGACGTCGTGTAGAGGCCGTCGGCGCCGACGAGCGTGTTCGCGAAGAGGACCGGCTCGATCACGTGCACGCCGTACGTGCCGAAGGCGCGCAGCCGCACGAGGCCGAGCTCGCCGTCGCGGAACGGCACGGGCTCGCGCGTCCCCCACTTCAGGTCCGGGATCGTCCGCCGGCTGACGAAGACCACCTCCGTGCGGAAGGGGCTCTTGAAGCCGAACGGGATGCCGAGGATCTTCGACAGGATCGGCAGGTTCTTCGAGGTGAGCGTGTGGCGGCCCGCCTGGAAGACGTCCAGGCCCTTGCCGTCCTTGCGGAAGATCGCCGTCTGGTAGTCGCGGACGACCAGCTGGCTGCCGAACGTCGTCTCGGCCGACCCGGTCTGCGGGACGCGGCGGGAGAGCTCGCCGGGCTGCTGGTCGGTGACCTCGATGACGTCGAGAAGGGCCATGGGCGGACTCCGGTGCGCGGTCCTGGCCGCGGCGCGGCGCGCATCCTAGCGCAGACCGGGCGCGCCTACCGCGTGAGGCTCTTCAAGACGGGGGTCCAGCGCTCGCGCACGCCCTCGGGGAACAGCGGGCGGACCGCCGTGACGGTCCGGGCCATCCAGGTCGTCGTGACCGAGCCGTCGAGCGTCTCCCGGACGACGTCGTCGGACTGCGTCGAGGCCCAGAGCGTGAAGCCGAACGCCGCCACCGCGAGGCCGAGGAGGGCGCCGAGGAGGAAGCCGAAGAAGCGGTCCACGCCGGAGAGCTTCGCGTCGGCCCCGGCCGACCGCAGCAGGTGGGCGACGAGCGTCGTCGCGACGAACACGCCCACGACGACGAGGATCCACCCGGCCTCGTCGGCGAAGGCGTCGGGCACGAAGTCGAACCGGGCGGCGAGGAACCGGCCGACCCCGACGTTCCAGCGGGCGCCGAGCAGCAGGGCGATGACGAGCCCCCCCGTGCGGATCGCCTGCCAGACGAAGCCCTTCCAGGCCCCCCGCAGGGCAAGCAGCCCCATCAGGCCCAGGACCACGCCGTCCGGGCCGCTGATCGCGAGAGGGAGGAGGGGCACCCCCCGATTCTACGGACCGCCGGGGCCCCGCCCGCGGCGTGCGTGGCCCACGGCACCCCGTACCATGCGTCGTTCCGCCGTCCCCCCTCGGAGCCTTCCGCATGCCGCGCACGGACCGCCGCCCCCGCCTCGCCGTTCTCGCCGCCTTGACGCTGGCGGGAGGAATGGCCTTCGCCGACGGGCCGGTTCCGGCGCCCGCGCCCGTCCCCACCC
>DATLLK010000230.1:0-2990 GCA_035537895.1 Planctomycetota bacterium | reverse complement strand
CCCCACCGCCACGATCCGCGACCTGCGCGTGCCGCCGTCCGTGTCGGAGCTCGTCCGCACGCGACTCGCCCGCCTCGACGCGGAGGACCGCGACCTGCTCGACGCGGCGGCGTGCGCGGGCGCGGCCTTCGACCCGAGGTTGGTCGCCGAGGCCCTCGCCCAGCCCGTGCTGCCGGTGCTGCGGCGCCTCGCCCGCATCGAGCGCGAGCACGGGCTCGTCCGGTCCGAGGGCGCCTCGTGCCACTTCGACCCGCCGCAGGTGCGCGACGTCGTGCACGAGGCGATGCCCGAGTACCTGCGGCGCGAGACGCACGCGGCCCTGGCAGAGGCCATCGAGCGGGCGGGCGGGGCGACGCCGCTCCAGTGCGAGCCCGCCGCCCTCGCGTGCGAGCACCGTGTCGCGGCGGGCGACCCCGTCCGCGCGGCCGTGCACCTCGAGGCGGCGCTCGCCCACCTCGACCCGCGCCACGAGCACCGGCGCGCGGCGGGCCTCGAGCGGGCGGTCCTCGACGCGCCCGGGACGATCGCGGGGGAGGCCCGGCTCGCCGCGCTGTTCCGGACCGCCTACCACCTCAATCGCCTGGGCGAGTCGCCGGAGGAGGGCGCGCGACTGCGGGAGGCGGTCGCGCTCGCGGACACGCTCGGCACCTCCCGCGCGAAGGCCCGCTGGAGGCTCGCGGCCCACCTCGGCGCGACCGGACGGACCGCCGAGGCGCGCGTCCTCCTCGAGGAGTCGATCACGCTCGCCCGCGCATCGGACGACGCGGTGGCGGAGGGCAGCGCGCTGGGCACGCTGGCGAACCTGCTCACCTCCACCGGCGACTACCCCGCGGCGCGCGTCCTGCGCGAGCGCCAGATCGCGCTCGCGCGGGCACGGGGGGACGTCCCGGAGGAGATGATGGCGCTCGGCGGCCTCGGTCTGATCGAGATCGAGGTCGGACACTACGACGGCGCGATGGAGTTCCTCGGCCAGCAGCTCGACCAGGCGCGCCGGCGGGGCGACCTGTGGTCCGAGGCGGCCGCCGAGGGCAACCTCGGCATCGTCTTCGCGGCGCTCGGGCGCAACGAGGAGGCCCTCGCCCACGACACGCGGCAGCTCGAGATCGACCGCGCCATCGGCCACCGCGTCGGCGAGGGCATCGCCACCTGCAACATCGCCGGCGCCCTCTTCGAGCTCGGTCGCTACGAGGAGGCCCGGGAGCGCTTCGAGCACTACCTCCTCCTGTCGAGGGAGACGGGGTCCCGTCAGGACGAGGCCGTGGCCCACGTGAACCTCGGCGCGATCGAGACCACGCTCCGCGACCTCGAGTCGGCGAAGGCGCACCTCGCGGCCTGCCTCGAGATCACCCGGGCGATGGGCGCGCGGCGGGTGGAGGGCTACGCGCTCCAGGGAATGGGCGAGGCCGAGTGGGCCGCGGGGGAGCGCGCCGCGGCGGAGCGCTCGTGGCGCGAGGCGCTCGAGGTGCGACGCTCGATCGGCTACCGGCGCGGGGTCGCGGACACGCTCGAGCGCCTCGTCGAGTGCTTCCTCGCCGACGGACGGATCGACGAGGCGCGAGCGGCCTTGGACGAGGTGGACGCGATCACGGCCGACCTCGACCTGCCGATCACGAAGGTCACCTCCGCCGTCCACCGCGCGGCGCTTCCGGGCGGCGACCCGTCGCTCGCGCGCACGCTCCTGCGCGTGCTCGAGCCGCGGCTCTCGCTGCACGGCCTCGACGACGCGTGGGAGCGGCTCGCCCACTACACGGGCGACCCGGACGACCTCGCCCAGTCGCGGGCGTACCACGCGCGGTTCCTCGCGCGCGTGCCGCCGTCGGCCCAGGCCCGCTTCGCGACGACGTAGGGGGCGCCGGTCGGGGGTCTACGGCGCCGAGCCGACGAGCGCCTCGATCTCGGCGGGGTCCTTGGGCGCACCCGACGAGAGGACCTCGTGCCCCGTCGCCGTCACGAGGACGTCGTCCTCGATGCGCACGCCGATCCCGGCGTATCGCTCGGGCACGTTCGGCGCGTCGGGCGCGAAGTAGAGGCCGGGCTCGACCGTGAACACCATGCCGGGCTCGAGGAGCCGCGACTGCTCGACGCCCGACCAGTACGCCCCGACGTCGTGCACGTCGATCCCGAGCCAGTGTCCGGTGCTGTGCGGGTACCAGGGCGCGTGGGACTTCTCCTCGAGCGCCTTCTCGACCGTCCCCTTCAGGATCCCGAGCCCGATCATCCCCTCCGTGAGCACGCGCAGCGCCTTCTCGTGGAGCGCGCTCCACGGCAGACCGGGCTTCGCCAGCGCGATCACCTCGAGCTGCGCCTTCAGGACGAGGTCGTAGATCTCGCGCTGCGGCGCGGAGAACCGGCCCGAGACGGGCCAGGTGCGCGTGATGTCGCCGGTGTAGTAGCCGACCTCCGCGCCCGCGTCGACGAGCAGCAGCTCGCCGTCCTGCATCCGGCAGCTGTTGGCCACGTAGTGGAGCACGCAGGCGTTGCGGCCCGACCCGACGATCGACGTGTACCCGGGCGAGCGCGCGCCGCCGCGCCGGAAGACGTACTCGATCTCCGCCTGGACCTCCCATTCGCCGCGGCCCGGCCGCGTCGCCTGCATGGCCCGGACGTGCCCGTCCGCGCTCACCGCGATCGCGCGGCGCAGCATCTCGAGCTCGGGGCCCTTCTTGAAGAGGCGCAGCTCGTGGATCAGGTGCGAGGGGTCGTGGATCTCGCGCGGCGCGCGCTTGCCGCGCTTCGCCATCGCGCGCAGGCGCGTCAGGGCGCGGACCACCTGGCGGTCGCGCTCGGGGTAGAGGCCGAGGCCGTAGTGCACGCGCTCGCGGCCCTCGAGGAGCTCGGGGAGCTTCGTGTCGACCTCCTCGATCGGGAAGGCCTCGGCGGCGCCGAAGCGCTCCTTCACCCCCTCGACGCCCGCGCGCGGGCCGTCCCAGACCTCGCGGTCGCGGTCGCGCTTGCGCACGAACATGACGACGGGGTGCTTGGGGTGCCCG
>DATLLK010000229.1:0-4345 GCA_035537895.1 Planctomycetota bacterium | reverse complement strand
GCGCGGCATCCTCGACGTGGCGCGCGCAAACGCCACCGCGTCCGCGGCCGTGATGCTCGACGCGCTGCACGACCGCCTGCGCGGATTCTCCGCGGGCGCCCCGCCGCGTGACGACGTCACGGTTGTCGTCTGTCGGATTGGGGGCCGTCAGGACACCGACGAGACTCCCGGAACCGGATCGACCGTCCCGCAGGAGAGCGGCCCGTTCGTCCCGCGGCCAATCGTCCCGGATGCGGGAGCGGCCGCGGACCGGGTCGGGCCCTACGCGCCCGAGAGCGCTCGCCAGCCGGTCAGTTCGACGCGCGGGGTCCAGTAGCCCTCGCGGACGGGCTCCTCGCGGCAGAGGTCCGTCGAGAGGTACTTCTTGTTCGAGTCGGCGAGGACCGTCACGACGACGGCGTCGGATCCCATCGCCTCCACGCGCTGGATCGCGCCGATGACGTTGGCGCCCGAGGAGGTGCCGACGCCGAGCCCCAGCGTCTCGCAGAGCGCCTGCGCCATGAGGATCGCGTCGCCGTCGTTCACGTCCACGACCGGGTCGAGCTCGTCGAGCCGGAGCAGGGCGGGGACGAACTCGTCGCTGATCCCCTGGATGCGGTGCTTGCCCACCTTGCAGCCCGTGCGCAGCGTCGGCGACTCGGCGGGCTCGAGCGGGTGCGCCTTGACGCGCGGGTCGGTGCGGCGCAGGCCCCGGGCGAGGCCCATGATCGTGCCGCCGGTCCCGACGCCCGCCACGACGGCGTCGGGGGCGAGCTCGAGCGTCGCGAGCTGGCGCTCGATCTCGGGAGCGGTGAACAGCTCGTGCGCCTCGACGTTCGCCGGGTTCTCGAACTGCCGCGGGAGGAACGTCCGCGGGTTCTCCCGCGCGAACCGCTCGCAGAGCTCGATGCTGCCGAGGAACCCGCCCTCGCCGCGCGAGACCGGCACCACCTGTCCCCCGAACGAGCGGATCAGGTCCACGCGCTCGCGGCTCATCCAGTCCGGCATGAAGATCCGGACGGGGTGGCCGAGCGCGCGCCCGATCCCGCAGAAGGACACGCCCGTGTTGCCGCTCGTGGCCTCCGCGATCGTGTCGCCCGGGTGCAGCTCGCCCGTCGCGTACGCCTTCGCGAGGATCCATGCCGCCATGCGGTCCTTGATGGATCCCGTGAGACTCGACTGCTCGTACTTCGCGAACAGCCGTCGGGGCTTGCCGTCGAGGCGGTAGCGGATCTCGACGAGCGGCGTGCGTCCGACCAGGGCCCACATGCCCCGCTCGTGCAGGGGACCCGCGGCCAGGGTCTCCTCCGGGCGGACGGGCGGCGCGGAAGCGCGAACCAGAGTCGACACGCGCGTCAGCCTACGCCCGCCGGGTTCAAAGGAGGAATCCGGGGAGCGCCACCGGGGTGGCCCGATGAGACCGCCCGGTGACCGCTTCGTGCCGCCAGCATCGGCGCGAGCAGACCGGGCGGGCACGGCGCGATGTGGCGGGAGGATCCACGGCGCGGTCCGCGGGTAACGCGGGAACGGCTCGCGACGCCGCGTGGGAGGGCGGGACCTCGTCCCCGCCTGTTCGGGTGGGGGACTGTCGTCCGACCGACACGGATCCCGCCTCGGCACGCGCCTTGCCCGGTGTATCTCCATGGAACTTCGGCGGATCGCAGTCCCGACCCGCGCCCGTCCTTCCAGCCGGGTGCAACGCTCGTGATGCGGTCCCCGCCGCCGACCGCCGTGGACGAGGGGCCCGACGCGCCGACCATCGCGCGCCTGCGCGTCATGCCGCGGACCGGCGGCCTCGGCTTCGACCTGCGGCTCGGAGGGGAAGCGGGGCCCGTCGTGGCGACGATCTCCCCCGCGCCTCACCTCGTGATCCTCGACGCGGTGCTCCACCGCGGCGCCGACGGGGACGACGTCGTCGTGGCTTCGGAGTTCGACGTGGCTCTCCAACGGGGCCGCGTCGTGCGCTGGTCGTTCGACGGCCCGGGCGGTCCCGTCGCCGCCCTCCCTCTCTTCGAGGGCCCGCCCGGCTCCGTCCTCTGGTGGCTCCGCGAGCGCGCCGGCCAGCTCGAGGTCCGCGACATCCGTCACGGTTGCACGCACCCGCTCGAATCCCAGCTGACGGTACCGCGGTAGATCGGCGACTCCACGGCGAAGTCGGCGCGCCTCGCTTCACGTCGGCGTCGGCCCGTCGCGGGCGATCGTTGCTGCGTCAGCCTCACTCGGCTCGGACACGGAGTCGCGAGTCCGGATTCGGCTATCCTCCCGGTGGAGGTGCCGCGATGACCGCGCGCGGACGATGGACCGTCCTGGGGATGTGCCTCGTCCTTGCCGCGATCACCGCGTACTTCTTCGCGGGCGAGGCGAACCGTCCGGGCGTGACCGAGTCCGCCTCGGGAGAGGGGGCTGCCGGCGAGAACCCGACCCCGACCACGGCACCGAGCGAGGCTCGTGGTCTGGCCGCCCCGGTGCCGGCGGCGGGTCCCGCCGCGACGCCCGCCCTGCCCAACTCCGCGGCGACGGGCTCGGTCCCCGAGGGACACGTCCGCTTCTCCGGGCGTGTCGTGCGCGCGAAGGACGTTCCGAGCCCCGGCGCGACGTTGGTCGTCCGGCTCCCGGGGCAGGAGGAGCGCGCGTATGCGGCCGACGCCGAGGGACGCTTCGTGTTCCTCGTCGAACGTCCCGCGGACGAACGTGCGTATGGCCTCCTCGTCGCGCAGGACGCCGCGCACTACGTCGGCGAGCGCCTCCTCTACTGGGGAGCGGGCTATCCCCGTTTCACGACGGCCCGACCTTCGGAGGTCGACCTCGGCGACGTCCTCACCTTCGCCACGAGTTCCCTCGACGTCGTAGCCCGAGAGGCCTCAGGAGCCACGTCGGAGACGGAGATCTGGGTCTCGCTCTCGGCGACGCCGGTGGCGGTCCCGATGGCCCGCGTCCGCACGGACGCGCAGGGCCGCGGGCGCGTGGAGGGGCTCCGCGCCCAGTCGTACTTCGTCGTGGCCTTCGTGCCCGGGCGCTCGCGCGGGACCGCGTTCGCCGTCGTGCCGCGCGAGTCGCCGGATCCGGTCGAAGTGCGCCTCGAACCAGTCCGCCACGTCGTCGTCACGGTCGAGGAGGAGGGGACCGGCGCGCCCATCCCGGGGGCCGAGGTGGCGATCCGGGAGATGATCCGCCTTCCGGACTTCGTGACGGACGTTGCGTACGCTCCGGTGCTCACGATCCCGCCGACGGGTCCCGACGGCCGGACGACGATCGCCGGGGTCTCCGCGAAGGCGGTCCTCCTCGTCTCGGCCGTCGCGCCCGGTTTCGCAGGACTGGATTTTGGCATGCGCGGTCGCCGCGGCGAGCACCTCACCCCCGAGGCGACGAGCATCACCGTCCGCTTGCCGCGCCTGCGTCGGGTCGAGTGGCCCGTCGAAGCCGGCGAGGTCCCGGTGCCGCCCGACGGCACGGTCATCCGACTCCGCTCCTCCGCGGGCTCGGGGACCTCGGCGCCTCCGGCCGAGGCACGCATGGAGGCAGGGCGCCTCGTCGCCGACGGGTTCGCTCCGGAGCACGTCCACGCCGTGGCCACCGCGCCCGACGGGAGCACGGCGAACCTGTACGCGGAGAACACCGGGAACGTCGGGAACCCCACGAAGTTCCTCCGTTGCCGCACGATCCTCGTGCGACTCACGTGGAGCGACGGGTCGCCCGCCGTCGGCGTCGCCGTCTATGCGCGCAACCCAGGCAACAACCCGATGTGCGCGGCGGTCCCGACGGACGCCGAGGGCCGCGCCGCGCTCGACGACCTCGAGGTCCAGCAGGCCGACGTGTACGCGGGCCTTGCGAGGGACGACGTCTGGGGCGGGCGCCGCATCGGCACGTGCGACCTCCAGTCGGGGGACGGTCGAGTGGAGGTCGTGCTGCCGCGCGTGCGCCTGGTCGTGGCACGGGTGTACCTCGACGGGGTGCCCGGCTTGCCGCCGGGCATCGCGGCGCTGTCCGGTCAAATCCTCGACGAGGAGGACGAAGCGAACGGCATCCTCCACCTGCGGATCTGGCCGCCCGCCGAGGGCGCGCCGGTGAAGCTGTACTTCCGGGCGAACGGCTGGCTCTTCGACCCGGTGGACCTTCCGCCGTCCTCCGGTTCGGGTCCGTCCGAGGTGCGGGTGGACGCGCACGCGGCAGGGTCCGTGCGGGTGGAGACCACGCGACCGGCCGGCGGTCGGGTGCGCCTGTCCCTCGAGCGGTGGGATCCCGCGGCGCAATCGTGGAGAGCGGGCGGATTCGACAGCCAGGCGTTCGGTCGCGGTCAGGCGCAGATGGACCCCGAGGGCCGCTGGACCCTGCCGACGGTCGCCCCGGGACGCTACCGGGTGCGCGA
>DATLLK010000228.1:0-7327 GCA_035537895.1 Planctomycetota bacterium | reverse complement strand
GGAGGTTGTCGTCGGGCGGGATCGGGGCGAGGTCGGCCACGGCGGCCCCCGCGGCCGCGAGGAGGACGGCCGTCACGGGCGGCGCGGCGCTCCCGCCGGTCGCGGCCACGAACGCGGACAGGGCGATGCCGGCGAGCGTGCCGACGAGCACGAGGGCGCCGGTGCCGGACCAGGTGGCCTTCCGGTGCCCGAAGACGCGCGGGGCGGGAATCCGGCGGCCGACGACGCTCGCGGCGGCGTCGCCGAAGGCGAGGATCCCCCACGCGGCCGCGGCGGTCGCGTCGGGCAGCAGGAGGACCAGGACCGCGACGGCGAGCGGGTAGGTCCGCAGCCCGCCGAACCACGGCTCGCCCTGCCGGCGCAGGCGGCGCTCGAGCCCCGTCAAGGGGATCACGACGAAGCCGGCGAGGAGGCCGAGCGCGGCGCCCGCGAGGTCGAGGGCGCGTGGCAGGACGCCGAGCAGCAGGGCGAACAGGCCCGTGGCGGCATGGATCCGCGGACGGAGGTCGGCGGAGGGGATCACGACGGGGCGACGGGGACGTCGTCGAAGCGCGGGCCGCCGCTCTCGCGCACGACCTCGACGAGGAGAACGCCGCCCTGCCGGGCGACGCGTCGCGCCTCCCGGAGCACGGCGCCCTCGTCGGTCCACGCGCCCTCGCCATCCCGCGCCCGCACGACGACCGTCGCGAACGTGCCCGAGGCGAACGGGAGCGCCGAGGGGTCGGCGACGGCGAAGTCGGCGCCCGCGCGCGCGAGGCGCGCGAGGTCGAGCGCCGTCTCGGCCCGCGCACCGTCCTCGGCGGGGAGGCGGAACTCGGCGGTCGTCTGGACGTTGCGCGCGCGGCGCACGCGCGCCACGCTGCGGTCCAGCCCCGTCGCGTCGCCGGTGCGACCGGCGAGGACGAACGTGCCCCGGCCGACGCCGCACCCGATCTCGAGCGCGGGCCCGCGGGCCCCGCGCGCGCGGAGCGCGTCGTCGAGCGCGGCGTCGGCGGGGTCCATCGCGCGCGGCGGGTGGGCGGCGTCGGCGGGCAGGAGGTCGCCGTAGCGCGCGACGACCTCGTCGAACGGGACGACGTCGGCGCCGCCGCGCGCGAGCCCCAGGACGAAGCGCGTCACGCGCGGGTCGCCGATCGGCGTCCGGCGGTAGACGTTCCCGTGCGTGCGCAGGTGCCGGACCAGGTCGACCGAGAGCACGGGGACGCCCCCGACGACGAAGCGCGCGGCGCGGCACGCGCGGCAGACGAGGTAGCCCTCGAGCAGGTCGCCCGGCGCGCCGCCGTCCTCGCCGCCGCCCCACCGCGTCGGGTCGACCTCGTAGCCGGGCTCGCGACCGCCCGCGAGGCAGACGGCGCAGCGCAGGCGGTCGAGGACGGCGAGGCGCACCGTGGGAGGATGCCACGGCGGAGCGTGCGCCGCGCGCCCCGTCCGGTAGGCTGCGATCCATGCGAGTCCAGTTCCACGGCGCGGCCCGTACCGTCACGGGGTCGTGCACGCTGCTCGAGGCGTCCGGCACGTCGGTCCTCGTCGACTGCGGGCAGTTCCAGGGCGACGACGAGCTCGAGCGCCACAACCGCGACCGGTTCGCCTTCCGCGCGAAGGACCTGAAGGCGGTGGTGCTCACGCACGGCCACATCGACCACGTGGGGCGGGCGCCCCGCCTCGTGCGCGAGGGATTCCGGGGCCGCGTCCTCTGCACGCGCGCGACCGCCCAGATCGCGACGCTGATGCTGCTCGACGGCGCGAAGATCATGAAGGAGGACGCGCGTCGCGGGGGCCCCGAGCCCATGTTCGACGAGAGCGACGTCGAGGTCTTCGCGAACCTCATGGACCCCCTGCGCTACGGCGAGTCCGTGGCCGTCGGCCGCGACGTCACCGTCGCGCTCACGGACGCGGGGCACATCCTCGGCAGCGCCCACGCGCTCGTCACGATGCGCGAGGGCGACCGCACCGTGGCGTTCGGCGTCTCGGGCGACGTGGGCGTCCCGGGCCGGCCCGTCATCGGCGACCCCGTGCCGTTCCGGGCCCTCGACTACCTCCAGGTCGAGACGACCTACGGCGACCGCGATCACCGGTCGCAGGAGGACTCGGTGACGGAGCTCGAGGCCGTCCTTCGACAGGCGGTGGAGGACGGCGGCGTGGTCGTCATGCCCGCGTTCGCGCTGGGGCGCACGCAGGACGTCCTCTGGCACGTCAACGCGATGAAGGAGGCCGGGCGCCTGAAGGACCTCGATGTCTACGTGGACAGCCCGCTCGCGACGCGCCTGACGGCGGTGTTCCACGGCAACACGCAGCTCTACGACGCGGAGGCGAAGGAGCGGATCTCGGGCGGCGACGACCCCCTCAAGTTCTCGGGCCTCCGCTTCGTCGGCGACCCCGACGAGAGCGACCGCGTGCGGCGGGAGGCGAAGCGCGCGCTGATCGTCTCGGCGAGCGGGATGTGCCAGGGAGGCCGCGTGGTGCGGCACCTGGAGGCGCTCCTCCCGCGCCCGTCGACGAAGGTCGTGATCGTGGGCTACCAGGCCCCGGGCACGCTGGGCCGGCGCCTCGTCGACGGGTGGAAGGTCGTGCGCATCCGCGGGCACGAGGTGCCCGTCAACGCGACGATCCACACGCTCGGCGGCTTCTCCGCGCATGCGGGCCGGAAGGAGCTGCTCGACTGGGTGGGCGCCATCCGGGAGCGGCCGCCGAGGCGCGTCTTCCTCGTCCACGGCGAGCCCGCGCCGCTCGAGTCCTTCGCGCGCGCCGTCGAGTCCGAGCTCCGGCTCTCCACCCACATCCCCTACCTGGGCGAGTCGATCGAGCTGTGACTTGACGCATGTGCCGCATCGGCGGTTGCGTCATCGGATCGCGGGGTGCGAGGCGTCAGCGAGACACGCTCGGAGGCCCAGAGCCAACGGCGCTCCACGGCAGAATCTCTGTTCGTGGCCGGCACGCCGGTTAGCAAGCAGGAGCCGCGTGCGCTCGACGAGGTGCTACCGGAACGGGTCGGCACGCTGGATGACGACCGAAACGCGGCGTCAGTCCATCTTGATGCCGAACCAGTCGAGATCGAGGGTGTCGAGCGTGTCCCGCTGGCCCGTGTCGAGGTAGGACTTCGTCCCCTCCTTCACGCGCTGCACGAGGGTGACGGCGCGCTCGAAGTAGGTCTCGTCGGTGTCGGGGATCTTCAGCTTCATCAGCCGGACGAAGACCTCTCCGCGCTTGGGGTCGCCCGGCGCGTACTGCTCGGCCTGGACGATCTCCTCGAGCGGGGCGACGCCGTCGTCGCGCGGCACCTGCAGGACCTCGAGGAGCTCGCGCTGGATCTCGCGCACGTCGGCGCCGAGGCGCTCGGCCTGCGGCGGGCGCAGGTCGAGCGCGCGGGCGAGCTCGGCGAACTTCGGCTTCTTGGGCACCAGCGGGCCCACCGCCTTGCGCACGGCGTCGCGGAACTTCTGCTCGACGGCGTAGCGGTCGACCGCGGCGCGCACCGCGTCCTCGAACCCCGGGCGTTCGACGAACCGGTCCCCGTCGGCCGCGGCGGAGGCGCCTCCGGGGGTGCGCATCAGCTCGGCCCACACCTTCTGGACCTCGGCGCGCACCTCGGAAAGGGCCAACTGCCGCTCTTGGTCGGCCTTCTCGAGCCGGCCCGACAGGAGCGCGATCTTCTCCTCCGCCCCCCCACCGGGCGCCGGGGCGGCCTCGGCGTCGGGCCGCGCGGCTTCGACCGCGTCGAGGCGACGGGCGAGGTCGCCCTGGCGGACGGCCACGGTCACGGTGGCCGCACAGAGGAGCAGGGCGAGCGCGATCTTTCCGGCGACGAGGGCGTTCACGGTGGGTTCTCCTCCCCTCCCCGTACCGCCGGCGCCGGCTCCGGGATTCGGCCTAGCGTGCGATCTCGAGCGCCCCGGCGATCGGGCGGCTCAGGTTGAGGATGCTCACCTGGCGGGCGAGCTCCGACGCGCAGGAGCGGAAGGCCGCCTTGACCGCCTCGGGCGCCTTCGGGTCGAGCGAGGCCGGGAGCCCGGCGTCGCCGCCGACGCGGACCTGCGCGTGGAGCGGGATCGCGCCGAGGAAGGGGATCCCCTGCTCGCGCGCCCACGCCTCCGCGCCCCCGTGCCCGAAGATGTCGTCGCGCTTCCCGCAGGAGGGGCACGCGTAGAAGGACATGTTCTCGACCAGCCCGAGGATCGGGATCTTCAGCTGGCGGAACATGGCGACGGCCTTGCGCACGTCGAGCAGGGCCACGTCCTGGGGGGTGCACACGACGACCGCGCCCGTCACGGGGATCGCCTGCGCCAGCGTCAGCGCGACGTCGCCCGTCCCGGGCGGGAGGTCGATCACGAGGTAGTCGAGGGGCCCCCACACGACGTCGCCGAGGAACTGCCGGATCGCCGTGTGGACGATCGGCCCGCGCCAGACGACGGGCTTGTCCGGGTCGAGGATCAGGCCCATCGACATCAGCTTCAGGCCGTGCGCCTCGTTCGGGCGGATGTGCTTGTCGTCGAGCGCCTGCGGCCGCTGCTCGTTCCCGAGCATCTTCGGGACCGAGGGGCCGTAGACGTCGCCGTCCATCACCCCGACGGACGCGCCGCTCTGGAGCAGGGAGATCGCGAGGTTGACGGCGACGGTGGACTTGCCCACCCCGCCCTTGCCCGCGCCCACGGCGATGAAGTTCTTCACCTGGGGCGCGAGGTCGCCCGCGACGGGGAGGCGGCCGCTGCCCTTGACCACGGCCGTCATCTCGGCGGCGACCGAGGTGACCCCCGGGACGCGGCGCACGGCCTCCTCGGCCTGCGCCTTCAACTGCTCCTTCACGGGGCACGCGGGCGTCGTCAGCTCGATGCGCAGCGCCACGTGCCCGCCCTCGATCCCGACGTGCTTCACGAAGCCCAAGGTCACGATGTCCAGGTGCAGGTCCGGATCGAGGACGCTCTTGAGGGCCTGGCGAACCTGGGCTTCGGTCACGGGCATGGGGCGTTCCGGCAGGGGCCCCTGTCATACCCGCCCGGCCGGCGACCGCCCCCGGGCGTCGCCGACCTCCCGCGCGGGCGCGGAGGGCCGGCTACCGGGCCCCGGCGGCCGCGGGCGTCCGGCCGCCGGCCATCGCCAGGACCTCCGCGACGCACCGGTCGATCCCCTCGGCCACGTGGCGGATCGTCGGCCCGAGCATGTAGGCGGGCGTGCTGACGATCCGGTTGTCGCGGTCGACCACGAACCGGTCGACCGGACAGTCCTCGTGGACGGCGCCGCAGACGGTGAGCGACTTCGCCGTCTTCTCGTCGTGCCCGATCGTCATGTGCGGGCGCGCCGCGCCCAGCGTCTTCGCGACGACCGCGGGCGCGATGCAGATGGCGCCGATCGGCTTCTTCGCCGCGTGCATCTCCTTCAGCAGCCGGGCGACCTCGGGGTGGACGTCGCACGCGGCGCCCTTCGCCCCGAAGCTCGACAGGTTCTGGACGGCCCCGTAGCCGCCCGGGAGCACGACGGCGTCGAGGTCCTTCGCCCTCGCCGCCCTCACGTCCTCGATCCGGCCCCTCGCGATCCGGGCGGACTCGACGAGCACGTTGCGGCGCTCGCTCACGGTCTCGCCCGTCAGGTGGTTCACGACGACCGCCTGGTCCACGTTCGGGGCGAAGCAGCGGACGTCCGCCCCCGCCCGGTCCAACGCGAGGAGCGTCAGGACGCTCTCGTGGATCTCCGTTCCGTCCTTGAAGCCGCAGCCGGACAGCACGACCCCGACCTTCGTTGCCGCCATGGGTGGACCTCCCGCGGGGCCTCATTCCCCGCCACCCTGCCAAGGTACGCCCGGCGCCAAGGGCGCGCGCTACGCCGGGGGCTTCGGGTGCGGCGCCATGAACACGAGGAGGCGGAGGTCCCCGGGGCCCGGGTTCTCGACCCCGTGGGGCGCGCCCGCCGGGCAGAAGACCGCATGCCCCTCGCGGACCTCGTGCCGCGCCTCCCCCACGGTGACCGCCCCGCGGCCCGAGAGCACCACGTAGACCTTGTCCGACGCGCCGTGGACGTGCGGCGCCTGCGCCTGACCGGGGCCCGCAACGTAGACGTCGCAGAAGAACCGGGCGGTCTCGAACAGGTTCACCTTCCGCAGCTTGTCGGCTGCGGCCCCGGTCACGGCCGCGACGTCGCGCACGAGGTCCATCGGACGGTCTCCGGTAGAGAACGCGAGCGTACACCTCGCGCACCGGCGAAGCGCGCTGCGGCTATCATGAACCCATGTCGCACGGCCCTGGCGCCCCGACCGTCCTCGTGCTGGCGGCGGGCGGCGCGAGCCGATTCGGCCGCGACAAGCTGCTGCTCGACCTGGGCGGCATGCCCATGCTCGAGCGGACCGTCTCCTGCTACACGAAGGCGGCGCAGGTCGGCGACATCCTCGTGGTCGTCGGCCCGGGGCAGAAGCCGGGCTGGTCGTGGCTCGCCAGCCTCCGCGTGCACCTCGTCGAGAACCGCGACCCCTCGCGCGGGATGATCTCGAGCATCCGCGCCGGGCTCGAGTCGGCGTGGGCGAAGGGCAAGGACTTCCTGTTGACGCCCGCGGACGTGCCGTTCGTCAAGCCCGACCTGATCGACAAGCTGATCCGGGACTTCCGCATCCGGCGGCCCGAGATCCTGATCCCCGTGTACCGCGGGCTCGGCGGCCATCCGGGCATCTACTCCGCCGAGCTCCAGCGCGACTTCTTCCTCCTCGGCGACTCGACGGGGACGAAGGAGATCCTCCTGCGCCGCCGCGAGAAGACCCTGCGCATCGGCGTCCCCGACCCCGACGTCTGCTTCGACGTGGACACCGAGGCCGACGCGCGCGCCGCGCTCGACGCGGGCGCCCGATGGGCGCGCGTCGAGGCCGAGGTCGAGGCGCGGATGCAGCGCCCCCGCGCGTAGGCTCGACTTTCGCCGGCATCAGGCCGCCGAACTGAGCAGGGGCAGGAGGTCGCGCCACTTCGTGGAAGTCGCCCACGCAGGCGCTTTGGCAGAAATGCGTGCGGTCCACAGCTCGCGACGCAGGGCGGGGAGCATGTCCGCGTAGGAGGGTTCGGCCATTTTTGTGTCCCACGGGCGCAGCTTGCGCGCCCGGTCCACGTCCCGTGCGGGCTTGCCGTCCGCGAGATGCCAGGCGAGGACAACGCCGTAGGCGGCAAAGATCTGCGGGACCGTTCGCTCGACGGCTCTGCTCCCACGGTTGCCTCGGGTCCCGTTCGACCCGACCGCTCCGTGCGGAGTTCCGAACGCACTCCGTGGACCGCGTCGCGCGACCTGGGTCGCGGGGGGCGTCCCGGTGGCTACCAGAGCCCGAGTAGGATTTCTTGTTCAGGAACCCCGCGACCCAGGT
>DATLLK010000227.1:0-15651 GCA_035537895.1 Planctomycetota bacterium | reverse complement strand
GGGTGGGGCATGAGGTCGCCCCCTCACCGCGGAGTGACGCGGGGCGCGCCGATGATATCGTTCCGCGCTCCCGCGGGCCGCTGCGGCGCCGGACGGCGCCGCGCGTGACGACCCGAGGGCGGAGGCCGTCGTGGATCGCGTACGCAAGGCCCTCGGCACGCTGCTCGTCCCCGACCGCGTCCTCGACCTGCCGCCGGCGGAGGCGAAGCGGGAGGCGGTCCGGCGGCTCGGCCGCCTCGCGTGCGACGCGGCCGGCGTGAACACCGCGCACGGCACGGCCGTGCTCGACGCGCTCTGGGACCGCGAGATGATCCTGTCGACGGGCATCGGGTTGGGGATCGCCGTTCCGCACGTCCGTCACGCCAACGTCCCGCACGAGGCGATGGTCGTCGGCCGCGCGCGCGGGGGACTCGCCTTCGACGCGATCGACGGCAAGCCGGTGCACGCGGTCTTCACGATCCTCATGCCCGCCGGCGACAACCGGAGGCACGTCGAGGTCCTGGGTGCGATCGCCGCCGCGCTGAAGGACCCCGCCCGCCGCGAGTCGGTGTTCGCCGCCGGCGACGGGGCCGCGTTCGTCCGGAAGATGCTCGGGGAGTAGGGCCTACTTCACGACGAAGCCGACGAGGCGGCGGGGGACGACGATCTCCTTCACGACCGCCTTGCCCTCGAGGTGGCGCGCCACGTTCTCGACCCGGCGCGCCGCCGCGAGGATCTCGGCGTCGGTCGCGTCCGTCGCGACGACCACCTCGCCGCGCACCTTGCCGTTCACCTGCACGCCGAGCGCGACCGTGTCGTCCACGAGCGCCGAGGCGTCGGCGACGGGCCACGACGCGTGCGAGCAGAAGCCCTGGCCGCCGAGCCGCTCCCACAGCTCCTCGGCGACGTGGGGCGCGATCGGGCACAGCATCCGCACGAAGGCGTCGGCCGCCTCGCGGGGCAGCGGGGAGACGCCCGCCATCTCGTTCAGCAGGACCATGAGCTTGCTCACGGCGGTGTTGTAGGCGACGCCGTCCATGTCCTTCGTGACGCCCGCGATCGCCTTGTGGAGCGCCTTCCTCAGGGATCCCGCGGCGGGCGCGTCCGAGAGGGGGACGGCCTCCGTGTCGTCGTCCCCGGCGAGGAGACGCCAGGCGCGCGCGAGGAAGCGCCGCGGCCCCTCGGCCATCGCGTCCTCCCACTGCTTGCTCGCCTCGGGGGGGCCGATGAACAGGACGGCGATGCGCAGCGTGTCGGCGCCGTAGCGCGCGACCTGCTCGTCGAGGTCGCCGCCGTTCTTCTTCGACTTGCCCATCTTCTCGAGGAGCACCTCGACCGGCTTCCCTGTAGCCCGCACGCGCGGCGGCACGGCGTCGCGGTCGACGTCCTCGGGGACGTGATACGCGCCGTCGGCGTCGCGGTACGCGTTGGCGAGCACCATGCCCTGGTTGAAGAGGCGCTGGAACGGCTCGAGGGTCGTGACCAGGCCGAGGTCGAAGAGGAACTTGTGCCAGAAGCGCGCGTACAGGAGGTGGAGGACGGCGTGCTCGGTGCCGCCGATGTAGGTGTCGACCGGCATCCAGGCGCGCTCCTTCGCCGGGTCGACGAGCGCCGCGCGGTCGTGAGGGTCGAGGAAGCGCAGGTAGTACCAGCACGAGCCGGCCCAGTTGGGCATCGTGTTCGTCTCGCGGCGCGCCGGGGCGCCGTCGCGCGGATCGGTCGTGCGCACCCACGCCTCGATGGCGGCGAGCGGGCTCTCGCCCGTCCCCGTCGGCTCGTAGCGGGCGACCTCGGGCAGCGTCACGGGCAGGTCGCCCTCCGGGACGCCGACCACGCGCCCGTCGTCGCGGTGGAGCACCGGGATCGGCTCGCCCCAGAACCGCTGGCGGGAGAACAGCCAGTCGCGCAGGCGGTAGCGGATCGCGCGGCGCCCGAGGCCCTTCTCCGTGAGCCATGCCGTGATGCGCGCCTTCCCCTCCACCGAGGGCAGGCCCTCGATCACGCCCGAGCGGACGCAGACGCCGTCGCCCTCGTGGGCCGCCTTCGTCACGTCGCCGCCCGAGATCACCTCGACGACCGGAAGCCCCTTCGCGCGGGCGAACGCCCAGTCGCGGGCGTCGTGGCCGGGCACGGCCATCACGGCGCCGGTGCCGTAGGAGGCGAGCACGTAGTCGCCGATCCACACGGGGATCCGCGCGCCGGTGATCGGGTGGAGCGCGTGCGCGCCCGTGAAGACGCCCGTCGCGCGCTCGCTCTCCGCCAGGCGGTCGCGCTCGCTGCGACGCGCCGTGGCCGCGAGGTAGGCGTCCACCTCCGCGCGCCGGTCGGGCGTCGTGATCCGGGCGACCAGCGGGTGCTCGGGCGCCAGCGTGCAGAAGGTCACGCCGTAGAGCGTGTCGGGGCGCGTCGTGAAGACCTCGAACTCGCCGCCGCCCTCGACCGCGAAGCGGATCTCGGCCCCCTCGGAGCGGCCGATCCACTCGCGCTGCATCCGCTTCACGTGCTCGGGCCAGTCGATGCGGTCGAGGTCCTCGAGCAGCCGGTCCGCATAGGCCGTGATGCGGAGCATCCACTGGCGCATCGGCTTGCGCACGACGGGGTGGCCGCCGCGCTCGCTCCTGCCGTCGATCACCTCCTCGTTCGCGAGCACCGTGCCGAGCGCGGGGCACCAGTTGACCGGCACCTCCGCCTCGTAGGCGAGCCCCTTCTCGAAGAGCTTCAGGAAGATCCACTGGGTCCAGCGGTAGTAGTCGGGGTCCGTCGTCGAGAACTCGCGGCTCCAGTCGTAGGACCAGCCGAACCGCTTCATCTGCCGCCGGACGTTGGCGACGTTCTGCGCGACGGCCTTCGCCGGGTGGATCCGGTTCTCGAGCGCGTACTGCTCGGCGGGCAGGCCGAACGCGTCCCACCCCATCGGGTGGAGCACCTTGTGGCCCGTCATCCGGGCGTAGCGCGCGAACACGTCGGAGATCGTGTAGTTGCTCGAGTGCCCGAGGTGCAGGCCGCTGCCCGACGGGTAGGGGAACATGTCGAGCACGTAGGCCTTGGGCCGTGCGTCGTCCTCGCGCGGGGAGAAGGCGTTCGCCTCCTCCCAGCGCCGCTGCCACTTGGCCTCGATGTCGGTGGGGGCGTAGCGAGGGCTCATGCGACCGGTCCGTCCGTCCTCCCCGTCGTCGCGCGGGGGACGGGGCATGGTACGGCCGTCGCCGCGGGACGCCCACGCGCGGCGGCGGACCCCGTCGGCCCGTCAGCGGCCCCTGCGGCGGGCGATCTCCTCGAGCCACTCGTCCGATCCGGGCTCCCCGATCCCGCGCTCGCGATCCCCATCGAGGATCCGTCTCGCGCGTTCGCTCGCGCGCCGGAGGCGCTCGAGATCCGCCTCCAGCGCTTCGGGAAGCGCGTGGTGGGGCCACGGATTGTCTCGGAGGAGCAGCTCGCCCCGGGGCGCATCGAGCGACACGGACGTCTCGTCGGAGGCGCGGTCCGCCGCGTTGGCGAGCGCGAGGACGGTGACGGGGTCCGGCGTCCAGAGCCAGAAGGAGGCCTCTCCGTCGGCGCCCGTGGTCGTCACACGCAGGAACTCGTTCGGATCGCCCTCGTCGAGGCGCACCGCCACCCGCACGCCGGGCGCCGGCATGGAGGGCGCCTTGGGGTCCGGAGCCGCCGAGTGGACGGTGACATGCGCCCGTACCCACGACCGGACGCGCACCACGGGCCAGGGCGCACGCCATGACTCGACGCGCGTGGGGTACCACCCTCGCACGCTCGCCTCGGGCTCTCCCGCGAGCCAGGGACCGACCCGCTCCCCGGGGACCACCTGCGCGGCGCCGTCCGCGGGGGCCCACAGGACCCGCGGACGCACCTCCACGCGGTGGCCCTGGGCGCCGCCGTCGGGGACGGAGAGCAGGACTCGACCGTCGGCGTCCGTCACGCCCGCCGCGGGCGGGTCGAACGTGCGGCCGCCCGCCGAGAGCACGTCGACCACGGCCTCGGGGACCGGGCGGTCGCGTTCGTCGCGCACGAGGAGGGCCACGGTCGCGCGCTTCGGGGTCACGCGCTCCGTGGACGCCGGCGAGGCAGGCGCCTCGGACCTCGCCGCGGCGGCCGACGGCGGGGGCGGCTTCGCCGCGCCCCGGTCGCCGCCGAGGTCCCGGATGGCGACCAGACCCAGTGCCGCGAGCGCGATCAGCGCGAGGGCTCGCAGTCCCGCGCCCGACCCCACCCGGTGCCCGCCGTCCGGCGGTTGCGTCGTTCCCACAGGGTGCGGAGCCCCGGTCGACATGGCCCCACGGTAGCAGGATCGCGCGGCGGGTCGACGGTGCTTGGAACGCGGACCCCGTCCTCCCTAGACTGTCCCCCCCGGCGCGCATGGAACTGTCGATCGTCATCCCCTGCTTCAACGAGGCCGAGCGGATCGACGCGTGCCTCGAGGCGGTGACGTCGCACCTCGACGGCCTCGCGGGGATCGCGAGCGAGGTGCTCGTCGTGGACGACGGCAGCACCGACGCCACCGCGGAGCGGGCCCGCGCATGGGCCGGACGCCGATCCGACGTGCGGCTGCTCGCGCTCGCCCGCAACGCGGGCAAGGGCGCGGCCGTGCGCGAGGGCGTGCTCGCGGCGGCGGGAGAGATCGTCGTCTTCCTCGACGCGGACCTCGCGGTCGGCGTCGACCACGTCGACCGCGTGCTCGACCCCCTGCGCAACGGCGTCGACGTGGCGGTCGGCTGCCGCCACGTGGAGGGCGCGCGGGTCGAGCGCTCGCAGGGCCCGGTGCGGCGCGCGCTCGGTCGCGGCTACCTAGGCCTCGCGCGCTGGATGCTGCGCATCCCCGTCTCGGACGTCACGTGCGGGTTCAAGGGCTTCAAGCGTCGCGTCGCGGTCGCGCTCTTCGAGGACGTCCGCTGCCGCCGCTGGGGCTTCGACGCGGAGATCCTCCACCTCGCCGCGCGCAAGGGGTACGAGCTCCGCGAGGTCCCCGTCACGTGGCGCGACGGCGCCGGCTCCCGCGTGCGCCTCTCTCGCGACCTCCTTGGCGCGCTCGTCGAGCTGCTCGCGGTCAAGTGGAGGTCGTCGACCGGCGCCTACGGGGCGCGGGCGCAGGGGAGCCGTGCGCAAGACTGACGGCGGGGCGCGGGACGTCGTCCTCGGCGTCGTCGACGGGCTGCACGACGCGGGCGCCGCCGCGGTCGTCGAAGGCCGGCTCGTCGCGGCGGCGAACGAGGAGCGCTTCACGCGCAGGAAGCTGCAGGGCGGCATGCCCGTCAAGAGCGTCGCCGCGGTGCTCTCGACGGCGGGGCTTCGCCCGAGCGACGTGGACGTCGTCGCGGTGGGGGGGGTCGCGACCCCGACGGTCGGGACGCGCCTCTTCCGTCCCGCGCAGGCGTGGTTCGCGCCGTCGCTCGGGATCTGCTTCGACCGCCCGTGGCACCCCGTGGACCGGTTGGGCGACCTGCTCCGCTACCGCCTCGGTCTCTCGCGGGAGCGCCCCGACGCCGGCGCGGGGCGGATCGAGCGGGCGCTCGCGCCCGCCGTCGTGGCACGCGGCCTCCCGCGCGGCCTGCGCGGGCTGCCGCTGTGCTTCGTCGACCACCACCTCGCGCACGCGGAGAGCGCCTGGCGCACCGCGGGGCCGGGCCGCTGGCTGGTCGTCACCTGCGACGCGCACGGCGACGGGCGCAGCCTCACGGTCTCCGTGGGGGAGGGCGCGGCGCTGCGGCCCGTCCGCTCCTTCGGCGTCGCGTGCTCCGTGGGCGCGTTCTACAGCCTCGTCACGAAGCGCCTCGGGTTCGTGCCCGGCCGCGACGAAGGAAAGGTCCTCGGGCTCTCGGCGAGCGGCGACGCGTCGCACGTCCCGGCCGCGTTCCCCTTCCGGTGGGAGGGCGAGACGCTCCGCTACTCGGGCACGTGGGGGCTCCGGTCGCGCGAGACCCTCGCCGTCCTCGACGGCGTGTCCCGCGAGGACGCGGCCGCGTGGGTGCAGCGAGGCACGGAGGCGATCCTGCTCGACGGCGTCGCACGCTGGCTCGAGGAGACTGCGACGGACCGCGTCGCGCTCGCGGGCGGCGTGTTCGCCAACGTGCTGGTCAACGGCCGCATCGCGGCGCTCCCCGGCGTGCGCGCCGTCCACGTGTTCCCCCACATGGGCGACGGCGGGCTCGCCGCGGGCGCGGCGCTCCACGTCGCCGATGCCGTGCCGCGCGCCCTCGGCCCCGTCTACCTGGGCCCGGCGCCGACCGACCGCGAGTGCGAGGCGGCGGTGCGCTCCTCGGGATTCCGGGTGACGCGGCCGCACGACCCGGACGCGGCGCTCGTCGAGCACCTCGCGGCGGGCCGGCCGGTCGCGCGGTGCGTGGGGGGGATGGAGTTCGGCCCGCGGGCTCTCGGGCACCGCTCCATCCTGTGCGACGCGGCCCGTCCCGAGGCGTCCGCGAGCCTGAACGTGGCGCTCCAGCGGGACGACTTCATGCCCTTCGCGCCGATCCTTCGGGCGGAGGAGGCGCGCGACGCGTTCCCGGGCATCGACGCGTCCGCCGCGGCGACACGCTTCATGACGGTCGCGCTCCCGGCGAGCGAGGCGTTTCGCGCGGCGTGTCCCGCCGCGGTCCACGTGGACGGCACCGCGCGCCCGCAGGTCGTCCACCGCGAGGAGTCGCCCGAGCTCCACCGCCTGCTGACCGCGTGCCGCGAGCGGACCGGCCGGCCCGCGCTCGTCAACACCTCGTTCAACATGCACCAGGAGCCGATCGTCGCCTCGGCGCGCGACGCCGTCCGCTCCTTCGCGGCGAGCGGTCTGCCGGCGATGCGCCTCGGGCCGCTGGTGCTCGAGCGCGCGGGCGCGCCCGCGTGACGACCCTCCCTCCCCTCGCGGGCGCGCGCGAGCGCGCGCCCTGGACCACGCAGGTCCTCCTGCTGCTCGCCCTCCTCCCGTACGTCGTGGGCCTCGGAGAGCCGCCGCTCTGGGACGCGAACGAGCCGCTCTACGCCGAGCCGCCCCGCGAGGCGCTCGAGACGGGCGAGTGGCTCGCGCCGACGTGGAACTACAAACCGTGGTTCGTGCGTCCTCCGCTCGCGACCTGGGTGACGATCCCCTCCTACGCCCTGTTCGGGGTCTCGCCCTTCGCGGCGCGAGTGCCCTCGGCGCTGGCCGCGATGGCCACGATCCTGTGCGCGTACGCGCTCGGCCGCGCCGTCGCCGGGCGCCGCGCCGGCGTGCTCGCCGCGCTCGTGCTCTCGGCGACGCCGCGCTACTGGCTCTTCGCGCGCCAGTTCCCGGGCGACGTCCTGGTGGTCGCGTGCCTCACGGGAGCGTTCGCGCTGGCGGTGCCGGCGCTCCTCCAGCGACCCGAGGGCCGGCGCCGCATCCTCTGGGCGCACGCGCTCGTGGGCCTCGGCACCCTTTCGAAGGGACCCGTGATCGCCGTCCTGTGGCTCGGTCCGCTCCTCGCGGCGGCCTGGTGGGCGCGCCCGCGCGTCCCCTTGTCCGCCCTGCGGCTGCGGGCCGGGCTCGCGATCGGCGCCGCCGTCGCGCTGCCGTGGTTCGCCTACATGACGGCGCGCTACGGGTGGGACTACCCCCGCGAGTTCCTCGGCCACCACCACGTCCGCCGCGCCGTCGGGGGCGAGGTCGGATCGCGTCCGCCCTGGTACCTCCTGCTGCAGGTGCTGGGCGACGCGCAGCCGTGGCTCGTCTTCGCCCCCTTCGCGATCTGGCGCAGCTGGAAGGGACGGGCGCGCGACCCGCTGACCCTGCTCGCGTGGGCGGGCGCGGCGTTCCCCCTCGTCTTCTTCTCGATCCCGGTGGGGAAGCGCAACGTCTACCTCCTGCCCATGTACCCGATGCTCGCCGTCGCGATCGCGCCGTTCCTGCTCGAGTGCCTGGACGGGGCCCGCGCCCGCCTCGCGCGCTGGGTGGGCGCGGCCGCGGCCGTCGTCGGGATCGCGGCCGCGACGCTCCTCCTCGTGGCCCGGCCGAACGTGCCCGAAGACCTCGGCAACGTCGGGCTCCTCTACGCGGCGATCTGCGGGCTCACCGCCGTCGCGCTGGCGCACGCCGCGTGGCGGGGGTCGGGCCGGGCCGTCGTCACGCGGCTGCTCGCCTCGGTCCTCTCGCTCCTCGTGCTGTCCGCCGGCGCCTTCCACGTCCTCGCGCGCCACCGGCCGGTCCCGCGCTTCGCCGCCACGATCGTGTCGCTCGCACGGGAGGGCGACGCGGCCGTCGTCTACGGCACGTCGATCCACAGCCTCATGTACTACGCGCGGCGCCCGACGGCGGTGGCGCGCAACCCCGCGGAGCTGCTCGCCGCCCTGCCGGAAGGCCGGCGCGCGTACGTGGTCGGCGCCGAGGACAAGACGGAGGTCCTGCGGTCGATCGAGAACCTCGTCGTCCGCGAGGTGGACCGGGGCTCGTACTTCCGGTTCCGGTTCGCGCACGACGTCCTCGGGCGCGGGCTCGGCTCCCCCGACCTCGTCCTCCTCGAGGTCGCCCGACGGGGATCCGCGACGCACGAGCCGGTCCGGGAAGGCGCCGGGGGGAACGGGCGTTAGCCTTTGCCGAAGCTCGATCCATGACGACGACCGCCGCCCCCTCCCGCGAACGAGGCCGCCTGCTCGGCGTCCTTCTCCTCCTGGCGGCCGTGGCCGGCGGCGTCGCGCTCTGGCGGCGCGCCGACCCGCGGCCGGCGCGTCCCGAGGCGCGCGCGCTGGTGCTCGACGAGGCCGTGGTCCTGACGTCTGCCACGCCGCTCACGCGGCGCCTGCGCGTCGCGGGCCCCGCCGTCCTCACCGTGGAGGCCGCGGGCGCGCCGAAGGGGACGGTCTTCGCCCTCGGCCCGGCGGCCCCGATCGAGAAGGGCGAGGCGCCCGACCCCGCGCGAGAGACGACGTGGGAGACCGGCGGCGAGACCGCGCCGCGCGCGTTGCCCGTGTATGGGACGGGGCTGTACCTGCTCCGGCTCACGGCACCCGCCGGCTCGCCTGACGCGCACGTCCGGTTGCGCATCACCCGGGCCCCAGGTCCTTAGGGAACGGACTTCCGGACCCGTCCTCCGGGCGTGGGAGGATCGCGCCCGTGGCGAAGCCCGTGGTCCCCCTCGACGTCGACGCGATCCGGAACGCGGGAGGGGCGATGGCCTACGTCGTGACCGACCCGGCGTCGCGCGACGCGGCGGTCGTGGATCCCGTCCTCGAGGACGTGGGGGAGGTCCTCCGGGTCCTCTCCGGGCGGCGCGCGACCCTGCGCTGGATCGTGGACACGCACGCCCACGGCGACCACCTGTCCGGGGCCGCGCTCCTCCACCACAAGACGGGCGCCGAGGTCGTCGCGTCGTCCGCGTCGGACGTGCGCTCGGCGACTCGGCGCGTGGCCGAGGGCGACGTCCTTCCGCTCGGCGAGCTGAAGATCGTCGTCCGCGCCGCGCCCGGCGTGTCGCCCGACGCGATCGTGCTGCAGGGCCCGGGCGTCCTGTTCACCGGCGACACGCTGCTGGTCGGGACGATCGGGGTGCGCGACGCGCCCGGCTCCGACGGCGGCGCCCTCTACGAGACGATGCAGCGGATCTTCGACCCCCTGCCCGAGGACACCGTCGTCCATCCCGGTCACGACGACATGGGCCGGTCGAAGACGACGATCAAGGCCGAGAAGCGCGGCAACCGGTGGCTGCGCGAGAAGGACCGCGACGCCTTCCTCGCGCGGTGGGCGAGCGACCCGAGGGTCGTCGCGCGCGAGGCCGCCGAGATCCTCTCGGCGAACCGCGAGGGCGTGACCACGCCTCCCCGCGACGTCGAGACGCTGCAGGTCCACGGCCGGCCCGCGGGGCGGCCAGGTCTCGCGAGGCGTCGGCGACATCGTGCTCCTCGGCGGCGCCGTCGCCCTGATCGCGACCGTCCTCGGCTTTCTCGTCCACCCCGCCTTCCACCTCGCGAGCGGACTCGTCGGCGCCCTCGCCATCGGCCTCGGCCTGACCGCCCGCGGCGCCCGCTCCAAACGCACCTCTCCCGGCCTCTACTACACGGGCCCCCAACCTCGCACACCGTCGCGTTGATCATCGGCGAACGTCGCGCGCGCGCAGTCCGACTCCGGTGGTGGCGTGCCTGGGCGAAGTGCGACGTCCCTGATGGAGTCTGGCGAGGGCGTGCCTGGGCACATCTGCGGCGTGCGTGGGTGGGCCGGGTGCGATTCGCCTGATCCATCGGGGCCGATTTCGTGGACCCGCGCAAGATCGGATCACGCACTCCTGCTCAAGGCGTGCGATCGGGCGGGCGCGAGGAGCGCTGGGTCCAGTGCCCGACCCGCCGACGAGCGCCCGCGCCTCCTCTCGGGCGCTGCGCCAGCTCGCGCCCTCGTCTCCAGCCTTGGGCTGGAGACCGTCGGCGAAGGCACGGGCCCCCGAAAGCGGGCCCGCTCCCGCCTGATGCGATGACGCTACGTGCTCTAGTCGAAGACCTTGGCGAGGTCCTCGACGGAGGCGCCTTCCTTGATGTCACGGAGACGCTGGTAGATGACCGCGGGGAGGGCAGCCTGCAGGGCGCCCGAGATGACCAGCGAGAGCGAGGTCGCGATCACGATCCCGAGCGTCCCCATCATCGCGAACGGTATCGCCAGGACGAGGCTGATGAGCATCCCGAGCAGGATCAGGGCGAGGAAGACGAAGAAGATCGTCCACTTGAAGCCCTTCGTGAGCTCGGAGCTGCGGGACAGCGAGGCCATGACGCCCGGCTTCTCCACCACGGCGACCGGTACCGCCACCGCGAGCATGCACATCAGGATGAGCCCGGGGACGACGAGGAGGACCAGGCCGACGCCGACGCACACGCCGACGAGCAGCGAGACGCCGAGCACGGGGAGCAGTCGCCCGAAGCCGGTGGAGATGCACTCGCCGATCGAGATGGGCTTGCCGCGCAGCGCCTGCAGGACGCCGTACGTCAGCGCGCCGGCCGCGACGGAGCCGAGGGCCATCTGGACGATCGACGTGAACAGCTGCATCTTCTGCGCGGAGGCCGGATCGGAGCCCTGATTGAGGACCGTGAGGAGGATGACCGGGCTGTAGACGATCAGCGTGATGACCGCGAACGCGATCAGGTTCTTGAGCCAGACCTCGAAGGCCTTGCCGATCACGTCGCCGACTTCCAGCTTCTTCTCGTCGCGTGTTGCCGTCATGGTCGCCTCCCTCTCGGTCCGCGGATCATCGGGGAGGCGCCCGCGTCGCGCAAGCCCCCCTCACCGTGCCGGCCAGGGGCCGCCGCATCCGCGCGGGTAGGCTCCTCGGGGGAGGGACATGGTCACCGAACCGGCCGACGACGGACGCGACCTCAGCCGACGTGCGCGCCTTGCAGCCGCGGCCACGCTCCCCACGTTGTCCGGTCGCCAGAGCGCGTGGGTCCTCCTCGCCTGCCTCGGTCTGGCTGCGGCCCTCGTGCTCCCCTTCGCCCCCGACCTGCCTTTCTGGCTCCGCGTCGAGGTGGTGCTCGCCCTGTGGTGGACGACCTGGACCGGCCTGATGACGTACCTGCTCCACCGCGGGGCCCGACTCGCCGACGACCATGAGCCGTCGGACCGGCTGAGGGCCTGGCTCGGCGGCGCGGGGGAGCGGCTGGAGGACGCCCCCGACCATGGCTGGATCCAGGCGCTGGCGTTCGGCGGGACCCTCGTCCTGGCGCTTCTCGTCCTGTGGTTCTTCGTCGCGTTCGCGCTTCCCCTCTTCGCGTTCTCCGCCTACCTGCTCGTGCGCGGCGCCCTCGCCCGCGTCGTGCACGACCGCCACGGCTGCCGGGGACGGTGGGGGCGCTCCCTCGCGTGGGCCGCGCTCTGGGCGACCGTGTACGTGGCGCCGCTCGCGGGCCTCGTCGCGCTGGTCCACGTGATCCGCAGCGGACCGGGCGTCGCCGCGGGCTAGGAGGCCGGCGACGGCGCGGGCCGGGTCGCCGCCTCGGCGACGAGCCGGTGGATGCGGCGGTCGCCGGTCAGCTCGGGGTGGAACGTCGCGACGAAGACGCGTCCCTCGCGCACGAGGACGGGCTCGCCCTCGTGCCGCGCGAGCACCTCGACCGCGCGCCCGACGCGCCGGATGCGGGGGGCGCGGATGAAGATCGCCTGGTAGTCGGGTTCCAGGACCGCCTCGAAGGAGTCCACCTGCCGGCCGAAGGCGTTGCGCTCGACGTCGATGTCGATCAGGCCCCAGGAGGGCTGGTCGGGGCTCGTCACCCGGCGGGCGAGGAGGATCGCGCCGGCACACGTGCCGAAGACGACGCCCCCGCGGTCGAGCAGGCGCCGGACGGCCTCCTCGATCCCCGTGCCGGCGAGCAGCTTCAGCATCGTCGTGGACTCGCCGCCCGGCAGGAGCAGGAGGTCGAGCGCGTCGACGGCCGCCGCGGTGCGGACCTCGACCGCCCCGCCCGGGATCGCCCGGGCGTGGGCGGCGAAGTCGCCCTGGATCGCGAGGACGCCGGCCCTCACGGTCACCAGCCGCGCGTCTGCAGCAGGTTCTCCGCCCCGATCTTGGAGATCTCCAAGCCCGGCATCGCGTCGCCGAGTCCCTCGGAGGCTTCCGCGAGGATCTTCGGGTCGTTGTAGTGCGTGACGGCCTTGACGATCGCGCGTGCGCGCGCCTCGGGGTCGGCCGACTTGAAGATGCCGGAGCCCACGAACACGCTCTGGGCGCCCAGCTGCATCATGAGCGCCGCGGGCGGCATCGCGACGCCGGCCGCGGCGAAGTTGGGCACCGGGAGCGTGCCGCTCTCGGCGACCATCTTCACGAGCTCGAAGGGGGCGCCGAGGTCCTTCGCCGTCTTCACGAGCTCCTCGCCGCGGAGCGTCGTCAGGCGGCGGATCTCGCCGGTGACCGAGCGCATGTGCCGGACGGCCTCGACGACGTTCCCCGTCCCCGCCTCGCCCTTCGTTCGGATCATCGCCGCGCCCTCGGCGATCCGCCGGAGCGCCTCGCCCAGGTCGCGGCAGCCGCACACGAAGGGCACCTTGAACTTGTGCTTGTCGATGTGGAACGCCTCGTCGGCGGGCGTCAGGACCTCGCTCTCGTCGATGAAGTCCACGCCGAGCGCCTCGAGGATCTGCGCCTCGACGAAGTGGCCGATCCGGCACTTCGCCATGACGGGGATCGAGACGGCCGCCTCGATCTCGCGGATCTTCGTCACGGGCGACATGCGGGCGACGCCGCCCTGCGCGCGGATGTCGGCCGGCACGCGCTCGAGCGCCATGACCGCGACCGCGCCCGCCTTCTCGGCGATGAGCGCCTGCTCGGCGTTGACGACGTCCATGATGACGCCGCCCTTCATCATCTCGGCGAGGCCGGTCTTCACGTGGATGGTGCCGGTGTGGATCTGCATGGTGCTCCGGTGCCCGTCGGGCGGGCGGTGCGAGGGGGTCAGACGGGGACGCCGGGACCGGGCGCCGCGCGCGCGCCCTCCCGTGCGAGCGCTCGGACGGCGGCGGCGAGCCGCTCGACCGCCGCGCGGATCTCGTCGGGCGAGGCCCGGCCGTAGCCGAGGCGGAAGGAGGAGGCGAACCGCCCGTCCACGTCGTGGGCGGGGCCGGGCTGGATCGCGACGCCGCGCTCGAGGGCGAGGCGGTGGAGGGACAGCGAGGACATGCCGGCGGGGAGCGTCACCCAGAGCTGGAAGCCGCCCTGCGGCCGCGTCCAGGAGACGCCCTCGGGCATGTGGGCGGCGAGCGCCTCGAGCGCCGCGTCGCGCCGCGTACGGTAGAGCGCGCGCACGCGCGCGACGTGGTCCTCGTAGCCGTCTTCCAGGAAGGCGGCCGCGATCGCCTGCACGAGCGAGGGGCCGCCGAGGTCGAGCGAGCGCTTGTAGGACAGCACGGCCTCGACCAGCGGCTCGTCCGCGACAAGGTAGCCGACGCGCAGCCCCGTCATGAACGACTTCGACACGGAGCCGACGAGGAAGCGGCGGTCCTTGCCGAGCATGCCGTACAGGCTCGGGGGCGTCTCGCCCTCGAACCGCATGTCCCGGAAGATCGCGTCCTCGACGACCACGGCGTCCGTCGCGCGGGCCCACGCCGCGAGGTCGCGCCGCGCGGGCTCGCTCATCGTGCGGCCGGTCGGGTTCTGGAAGTCCGCGCAGACGTAGAGCATCGAGGGACGCTCGCCGGCGGCCGCGCGCAGGGCGTCGAGGTCGAGGCCGTCCTCGGCCCACGGCACGCTCGCGACGGGGTGGTCGAAGAGCATGAACGCCGCGGGCACGCCGGTGAACGTGGGCGTCTCGCACAGGGCTCGGCGACCCGCCTCGCGTGCCCAGGCCGCCACGAGCGCGATCGCCTGCTGGGACCCGTTCGTGACGACGACTTCCTGCGGCCGGACCGTCAGGCCGTCGCGCGAGAGCAGCCCGGCGATCGCCGTGCGGAGCTCGGGCAGGCCCGCGGGGTGACCGTAGGCGTAGAGCCGACGCGGGTCCTTCGCGAGGACCTCCTTCGTCAGCCGTTCGAGCAGGCCGGCGGGGACCGTCTCGGGGCTCGGGACGCCGCCCGTCAGGTCCACCGTGCCCGGCCGGCGCTCGGCGCCCATCAGGGCGCGCAGGTCGCGGGCGTAGCCCTCGCGGACGAGGCGCAGCGCCCGCGAGCCGTTCGTGGCCTCGGCGGGGGCGGCGCCCTCCGGCGCCCGCCCGACGAAGGTGCCGCGCCCGACGTGCGAGGAGATCAGGCCGTCCTTCTCGAGCGCGCGGAACGCCTTGACGACCGTGACCTTGTTCACGCCGAGGTCGCGCGCCAGGTCGGCGACCGAGGGCAGACGGTCGCCGGGCCTCGCCTCGCCCCGTCCGATCGCATCGCGCAGGGCGTCCTCGATCCGCCGGTAGAGCGGCCGGTCGGTCGGACCCTCGAGACGGAGGCGGAGCGCCATGGGGGCGACATGGTGTACCGGATATGTCGCAGGTCAATCCCGTGCGGGCCCCGGGGACGTCTGGCCGGATCGGGGGAGTACGGGCCCGCTTTCGGGGGCCCGTGCCGCGCGGGCGCTCGTCAGCGGGTCGGGGTCTGGACCCAGCTTCCTCGCGCCCGCCCGATCGCGCTCCGTGAGCGGGGGTACGTGATCCGCTCTTGCGCGGACCCACGAAATCGGGCCCGACCGACCCGGGAAGTCTCCTGCTCCGAACCGGTCGAGGTGGTCGCTACTCTTCGGCGTCCAGAACGCTGTACGCCGGGTAGGCGCCCAGGTCGCGGGTGGGGCGCGACTTCCAGCGCTTGAGCATCCACGCCCAGGCCGTGGGGTGCTCGCGGATCGCACGCGAGATCACGTCGTTCATCCGGGCGAGCGCCCGCGGCACGTCGATGGACTCGTCGCCCGTGCGAGGCTCCATCAGGTTGCCCGAGATCCAGAGGCGCCACCGGGCCCGCCCCTCGGGCAGGAGCAGGACGACGGCGAGCGGGACGCCGTACCAGTGGGCGAGCATGGCGGGCAGCGGCGTCGTGCGCGCCGGGATCCCGAGGAAGGGGACGTACACGCCGCCGTAGCGGCCCGGGACGTTGCGGTCGGCGAGCAGCGAGACGCAGCCGCCGCTCTCCAGCGCGCGGCGCATCGCCATCGCGCCGCCCTTGCGGAGCGCCCCGCCGCCCGCGCCGCGGTCGCGCAGCTTCGCGAAGAACGCGTCCACCGCGGCGTTCCCGGTCGTCTCCGCGAGGTAGGTGACCGGCGGCACGTACTCGAGGAG
>DATLLK010000226.1:0-3350 GCA_035537895.1 Planctomycetota bacterium | reverse complement strand
CGCTGGCGCCGGCGCGGGGGGCATGCGGGGATCGGCGGCGCGCGGCGTCGGCGCCAGCGGTTCGACCTCGAGCGGCTTCGCTCCCGCCTTGACGGCCTTCCACTGCTCGAGCGCGGCGTGAAGCGAGGCGACGAACGTCTCGGGCTTCATCCACCTCGGGATGTGGTCCACGACGCGGCCGGGCTTGCCGTCGGGACCCGGCAGGCGGAAGAGGATCGGGTTGCCGTCCGGGTCGAAGATCGCGATCGCGGGGATGTCCGGCCACGCCTCGCCCCTCGGCGACTTCATCGCGCCGAAGGACCTCGCGGGGTCCAGGTCGTTGTTGATCTTCACCGCCGTGAACGCGGAGAGGACCTCCACGACCTCGGCGTCGGGGTACGTGTGGTAGTCGAGGCGCTTGCACCAGATGCACCCGTCCGCCTCGAAGTCGACGAGGAGCGGCTTCCCCTCCTTCTCCGCCATCGCCTTCGCCTCGGCGAGCGTGCGGGCGAAGCGGAACGGCGCGGGCGTGGCCGCCAGCGGCCGCGTCAGATCGAGACCGCGGGACGCGGCGAACTCCTTCTTGTCGCTCTCGAAGCGGGGGAACCACCGCTTCGAGTTCACCCGCTCGGTGCGGCGCCGCAGGTAGTCCTCGAAGGACGGACGGTCCGCGGCCTTCGTGAACGTCGCCGCTCCATCCTTGCCGACGCCCGTCAGCCGCCACGCGTCGTCGCCGACGAACCGCGGCTCGTCGCCCTCCGTCATGTTGTTCGGGCTGGGCCGAAGGTCGGCCTGCTCGGGCCCGAGCCACCACCAGTCGCTCGCGCCCGTGAAGGACCCGTCGAGATCCCCGTCCATCAGGAAGGCGATCCACGGCGTGCCGCCGACCGACACGGTCCCGCGCCGCGTGGAGGTCGCGTTGACCATCCCCGACACGTTCGCGAACGACTCGGATACCTGGAACGCGACGGTGCCCTCGCCCCAGGCGACGGGCGCGCTCTGCCAGCGGGTGCCGAGCCGCGTGCGATTGCGCAGGATTGGCGTCGGCGTCATCGCGAGCGTCTGGCCGCCGGCGAGGTCGCCCGAGGCGGCCTCCGCCCAGACGAACGTCAGGGCGTCGCCCTCGCCCCGTGCGGCGGCGACCACGATCGCCTTTCCGGCGACGGCGCCTCGGCCGTAGCGGACCTTGCCCGAGAGCTTCGGCGCGCTCTTCACGGTCTCGGGCACCGTGTCGGAGAAGGCGAGCGGCATGGTCTCGGGACGGCCTCCCGCGCGCGCGGGGACGACCGCGAAGCCGGTGAACCCGGCGCTCCGCTCGCGCACGACGAGGAGGACGGGCGCTCCGCCGACCCGCGTGCCCGCGAAGGTCCACTCCGTCCCGAGCGTGCGTCCCTCCTGGGTCCAGGCGACGCCCTGCGTCGTCAGGGCCTCGGTGGCCGCGTTCACCTTGCCGTCGCCGTCCTGGTCGACCTCGAGGATCAGGGCCCCTTGCGGCCCGCCGCGAAGGCGAAGCGCCACCTTGCGCGAGCCGGTCTCGAGCGTGCCGGTCCACGTACGCGCGCCGTCAGCCGCAGCGCCCTCCTCGAACTCGACCTGCAGGCTCGCCTGCTGCACGAAGACGCCGGTGCGACCGGCGCGAGGAGGCCCACCCAACCGCGGCACGGCCTCGTTCGGGACCTCCGTCAGCGGGATCGTGATCCGGTCCGGGAGGGACGCAGGCTTCGCCTCCGGCGCGGGGGCCGGCGCGGGCACGGGGGCGTCTTCCGCGAACGCGGGAAGCGGCAGCGCGAGGAGCGCGACGGTCGCGAGGCGTCGAAGCATGGTCGTATCCCACGCCCGGGCCCGACGAGCCCAGGCGAGCCCGCAGTATGGCGCCGGACGGCGCGGAGGTGCACGCCCGGGCCGACCCCCGGAACGCGGGGCTAACCCCCCGGCCGTCTCCGGTGCGAGGGGCCACGACGCGTCGAGTCGGGCGGCCGCGGTGTCCGCTCGCGCAGCCAGTCGAGCGCGCCCGGCGTCGCCTCGAACGCTTCGCGCAAGTCGTCCGACGCGCGGCGCGCCGCCTGGAACGCGTCGGCCGAGAGCCCCTCGGGCGACGGCACCCGCAATCCGCGTGCGAGCAGGAGCGGGCCGACGAACGGGGCGACCATCGTCGCCTCGGTGAGCGCGAAGGAGGTCGCGACCCGGTCCTTCGCGCGGAAGCACGCGAGGACGCGAGCCCAGACCCATCCCGGCGAGGCGTCCTCCTCCCGCGCGGCGAGGAGCGCCGTCGCGTCGCCGTCGCGCCCGAGCGCGAGCAGTCGTGCCACGTGACGCACGCCACGACCGATCGGGTCGTCGGGGTCTTCCGCGAGCAGTCGCCGTTCCTCCGCCAGCGCCCCCTCTTCGTCTCCCGCGGCGCGCAGCGCGTCGGCCAGGTCGGCGAGCGTTCGCAGCAGGGCGCGCGCATCCTCCGAGTCGCCGACGGGCGCCGGCGGCGCGTCCGGAGCGCGACCGATGGCCCGCAGTCCCGCGGCCTTCCCCTTGCGCAGGCGGGCCACGCGATCCCCGCCGTCGCGCGAGAGGCTCGCGAGGGCGCGCCAGGCGTCGGCGCAGTCGGGCCAGCGCGCGAGCGCCTGTCGTGCGAGATCCTCGCGCCGCCCGCCCTCGGCCTTCCACGCCTCGTCGACGAACTCCCGCGCCGTGAAGCGCCGGTCCGCCTCGACATCCATCCGCGCCGGCGCCGCGGCGGCCGAGGCCTCCGCGGGAGCGGGCGCTCCCTCGAGGCGTGCGCTCAACCACGCGAGGGCGCCTTCCGTGTCCTCGAAAGCCTGTCGCAGGATCGGGTCGACCGCGGTTCGCGAGGAGGGGCCCGCGCCGTCCGAAGGAGGCAGCAGTTGGCGCGCCACCTCCGGGAAGCGCGCGATCGCGCGGTCGAGCGACGCCGTCGCGCGCTCGACGCCGTCCGCGTCCATGGCCCGCCGTCGGCGCAGCAGAGCCCGTCCGAGCATCCACTCCGCGCTCGCCTCCTCCGGGTACGCCGACACGAGGTCCTCGGCTTCGTCGTCCCGCGCGGTCGCGAGCAACAGCAGGAGCAGGTCGCCGCGGACGCCGACCGGGTCCTCCGGATCCATCGCGAGAACGCCCTGCAGCGTCTGGATCGCCTGGGCGCCGCGGTCCTCGGAGATCTGCGTGCGCGCGAGCGCCGCCAGCGCATGCAGGTACGCGGCCCCGTCTGCCGTCTCTCCGAGGCGACCCCGCTGCTCCCGCAGCCCCGCCTCTCCCAGCACGTGCGTCGCGGTCTCGACGGCCTTCCTCACGCGCTGCCGCCACTCCTGGGGGCTCACCGCGCAGTCGGCGAACACCAGCAGCGCCTCCACGCACTCTTCGGA
>DATLLK010000225.1:0-3058 GCA_035537895.1 Planctomycetota bacterium | reverse complement strand
ATCCGCAGCGGGACGCCGAAGATCTCGCGCGCGGCCTCGCGGAACGACTCGGCGGCCTCGCGTCGGCGCAGCGTGTCCCGCCCCACGGGGTCGCCGTCGGGCACGGCGACGACGACCGCGTCGCCCGTGATGGCGACCAGGCGCGCCCGCGCGAGCGCCGCCCCGAGGAGCCGGCTGCGGCCCGCGAGCTGCAGCAGCTCGGCCCAGCGCGTCGCCACGTCCTCGTAGGACGGCGTTCCCGCCGCCGTGGCGCACCCGCCCGCCGCCGCGACGACGCCCGTCGCAATCGACGTGGAGGACGCGGCGCCGCCGTCGTGCGCCGGCCGCGCCGGCGGGGAGGTCCGACCCGGTGCCTCGCGGCCCGACGGATCCTGACTCGACGGCCCACCCGCAGGCCGTGACGCGCCCTCCGGGGCGGGCGCGGGTCCGCGCGCGGGTCCGGTGGGCGTCGAGCCCGGCGCGGCGACTCTCGCGGACGCCGTGCCCGCGCCCGCACGCAGCGCCTCGATCACCGCGTCGAGGTCGCGCGCGGAGGGGAGCCGGGCCAGCTCGACGGCGGCGACCTCCGCGACGAGGCGCCCGTCGGCGCCGTCGCGCAGGTGACGGCGCTTCTCGAGCAGGAGGTCGATCGAACGCGCGATGCGGGGCAGGCCGAACGTCCGCGCCATGGCGCCCGCTTCCGGCGTCGCGTCCGCCTCCGCCGTGCGCGGCTCCGACCCGGCCGAGGGCGTGCGTCCCATCGGCGCCGCAGGTCCCACCCGCGCCGGAGCCCCCATGCGCGCCGCGACGACGAGGAGGCCGCGCAGCTCCTCGATCCACTGGTCGAGGACGACGTCGGGCTTGCTGCCGTCGCCGAGGCAGGCCCCCGTCGCGTCGAGGGCGGCGGCGGCGTCGCCCGCGAGCACGGCGTCGAAGAACGCCCGGATCCGCGCCGTGGGCGCACGGCCCTGCACGGCGTCCAGGTCGTCGAGCGTGACCCGCCCGTCGCGCGCGCAGGACAGCAGCTGCTCGAGGAGGGACTCCGCGTCGCGGAGCCCGCCGAGCGCGCCGGCCGCGATGCGCTCGCAGACGCCGTCCTCGACGGAGAGGCCTTCCCGCGCGACGAGGGCGCGGAGCCGGTCCGCCATCTGCGCCTCGTCGATCCGGCGGAACTCGAGGCGCTGGACGCGCGAGAGGAAGGTCTCCGGGAGCTTGTGGGCCTCCGTCGTGCAGAAGAGGAACTTCGCCTGGGGCGGCGGCTCCTCGAGCGTCTTCAGGAAGGCGTTGAAGGCCGCGGTCGAGAGCATGTGGACCTCGTCCACGATCCAGACCCGGAAGCGCGACCGGGCCGGCCGATAGCCCACGCTGTCGCGCAGCGACCGGACGTCCTCGACCCCGTTGTTGCTGGCCGCGTCCATCTCGACGACGTCGAGGTCGTTGCCCGAGGCGATCCCCCGGCAGGAGTCGCACGTCCCGCACGGTTGCGGCGTGGGGCCCGTCTCGCAATTCAGGGCCTTCGCGAAGATCCTCGCGGTCGTCGTCTTCCCGGTGCCGCGCGGCCCGATGAACAGGTAGGCGTGGCCGATCCGCCCCGAGCGGATGGCCTGCCCGAGCGTCCGGGCGATCGCCTCCTGACCGACGAGGTCCTCGAACCGCTGCGGGCGGTACTTGCGGGAGAGGACGAGGTGCGACACCGCCCCAGTCTACGCCCCACCGGGACGGTGCCGGGGGCGCGGTCCGGGCGGCGGTCGTACGCCCGTGGCCGGGAGCGAGGGTGGCCCCGCACCCGCAAGCTCACCGCTCTTCGAGACTCCCGCGGGACGCGCCCGGCCCGCTCGCGAGGCGCGATCAGAATTCGAAGAGCCTCTGCAGCTCGAGCTGGATCTGCGCCTCCTCGGCGTCGGACACGGTGACGGCGGGGATCGTGAAGGTGTCGTCCGTCTTCGGCCAGCGCAGGGTGAGGAGCCCCTCCTGCTCGGAGACGAGGTGAAGCTGACGCTTGCGCACGAGCAGGAGCGCGAGCGCGAGCTGGACCGGCGCGCGCTCGGGATCCGGGGACGCCCGCATGCGATCGAGCAGCTCGCGCGCGAGCCCGAGGTCGAGCCGGTGCTGGTGGCTCGGGTTCTCCGGGGGCGTCCGCGTCCGCCAGGTGCAGTAGGCGCCCTCGACGGCGCGCGCGAGGTCGCCCTCGGGCACCTCGTCCACGAGGTAGTCCTTGCGGACGAGACCGACGCCGCGGACCTTGTCCTCGCTCACCTCCTCGGCCTCTCCGAAGAGCGCCGCGAGCACCGCCGTGTCGGGCGGCAAGGGCCTCCCCGACAGCGCGCAGGTCCGGCCGAGGCGGGCGACTTTCCAGGTGGACACGTCAGAACTCCCATTTCACGCGGCCGGACAGGCCTTCCTGCGCCTTCGTCCGGACGAACTCGTCGGGGTCCCTCGACGCACGCTCGAGCGCCGGGCGGGCGCGCTCGTTCTTGCGGTACGTGAGTGCGAGCCCGAGGCCCTTGGCGGCGGCCCCGCGGTCCTGCCAGTCGGGCGTCGAGAGCAGCGCCGCGAGCGCGTCCACGGCCCCGTCGCTGCCGATGCGCCCGAGCGCGTACATCGCGTACCGGCGCGTGCCGGGGACGCGGGACCGCAGCACGTCCGGGGCGGTCAGGCTCGGGACGGCCGGCTCGCCGATCGCGGCCAGCACGAGCGCCGCGTGCTGGCGGGTCACGTCGTCGTTCACCCACGCCGTGACCTCCTTCACGGACCCGTCGGACTGGCGCACGCGGGCCGGCTTCTTCAGGGGCCAGGTGTCGATCGCGAGGAGGTTGGCGAAGTACGCCGCGGCGGGCTCCCCCGTGACCCTCGCGTTCACGGCGACCCGGTTGAGGTCCGTCCGCTCCCCGTGGGCCGAGGCGCTCAGGAAGTAGCGGACGAGGTTTTCGGCGAGCACGAAGGGCGCGGGGCCACCCCGCGCGAGCCAGCGGTCCCTCGCCTCGGGCCAGGCGCCGTCGCGGCGGACGAAGAGGGCCCAGGCCCGGTTGAACTCCTTCCAGTCGGCCGGGGTCAGCTTCCCGACCCAGTGGTCCTCTCC
>DATLLK010000224.1:0-3298 GCA_035537895.1 Planctomycetota bacterium | reverse complement strand
CCCCCTGGGCCATGCGGGCGGCGCGGTCGCGCGGCCGTCTGCACGCCGAGGCCGACCACCCCTTCCGCACCGCGTTCATGCGCGACCGCGACCGGGTCATCCACGCCGCCGCGTTCCGGCGCCTCGAGTACAAGACGCAGGTCTTCGTCAACCACGAGGGCGACTACTACCGGACCCGCCTCACGCACACGATGGAGGTCGCCCAGATCTCCCGGACGGTCGCGCGGACCCTTCGCCTGAACGAGGACCTGACCGAGGCGATCGCCCTGTCGCACGACGTGGGTCACGGTCCCTTCGGGCACGCGGGCGAGACGGCGTTGCAGGACGCGATGCGCGCCCATGGCGGCTTCGAGCACAACGCCCACGGTCTCCGGGTCGTGGACCTCCTCGAGCGCCGGTACGCGTCCTTCCGGGGTCTCAACCTGACCTGGGAGGTGCGCGAGGCGTTCGCGATGCACAGCCCGTCCGACAAGGTCGCGCTGGGCTTCGAGCGGCGCCGGCCCCTCCTCGAGGCGCAGCTCGTGGACCTCTGCGACAACCTCACCTACACGGCGCACGACCTCGACGACGGGATCACGTCGGGCTGCGTCACGCCCGACGAGATGCGGGGGGCCGACCTCTGGCGCGCGATCTGGGACGGCGTCGTCGCCGACCACCCCGACCTGCCCGCGAACCTGCGGCTGACCACGGCCATCCAGCGGGTCGTCGACGCCTGCGTCTCCGACCTCGTCGCGGCGACCTGGCAGCGCCTCCACGAGTCGGGGGTGGACGGTCCCGAGGCGGTCCGTGACCACGCGCACCTCCTCGTCGGCTACTCGGAGGCCTTCGGCCGGCGGCAGCGCGAGATGGGGCGCCTGCTCCACGAGCGCTTCTACCGCCACCCCCGTCTCCTCCGGATGGGCAAGAAGGCGCACATGGTCCTCACCCGTCTCTTCGAGACGTACGTCGGCAGCCCCGGGATGCTCGACGCCCCCTGGAAGGCCTGGGCCGACGAGGTCGGCGTCGAGCGCGCGACCTGCGACTTCCTCGCGGGCATGACCGACCGCGAGGCGCTCGACGCCCACCGGCGGCTCTTCGAGGTTTGACGCCCGCGGGGCCTGCTTCCCAGCGGAATCCCAGCGGGAGGCCCGTCGATCGCCGGTCGCAGGCGGAGGGTAGGAACGGGGGGGTGACCGGGGGGTGTCGGCCGGCCCTGCGGCCGTCCGGACCGCGCTCGGACACAAGTCTTACGTCGGACCGAGGAACGCGCCCCCCCGCCCACGGTCAGGTAGGGGAGGAGACCCGCCATGCGCCGCATCCACCTTGCCTTCGCCCTGCTCGTCGCCGCGATCGCCGCCGCGTTCGCGCCCCCGGCCCGGGCCGACGGCTTCCTCATCCCGACGCGCCCCGACCGGCGCGTCCGCGGCGACTGGGCCGTCACGTACCACCGCGTCGAGGCGCGGGTGGATGGCCAGAAGGCCCGCGTCCGCGTCGACCAGGAGTTCCTGAACCTGGGGCATGGGCCCCTCGAGGCGGAATACGTCTTCCCGCTCCCCGTGGGGGCGATGGTCGAGGGCGTGACCCTCATGGTGGACGGGAAGCCGATGGAGGGGCGGCTCCTGCGCGCCGACGAGGCCCGCCGCATCTACGACGAGATCGTGCGCCGCCAGAAGGACCCCGCCCTCGTCGAGTACGTGGGCCGCGACTTCTTCCGCGCGTCGATCTTCCCGATCCCCGGCGGCGGCACGCGGCAGCTCGTCCTCCAGTACGAGCACCTGCTCGTGAAGGACGGCGAGACCGTCGAGTTCCTCTATCCTCTCAACACGGAGAAGTTCTCCGCGAGGCCGCTGCGCGACGTGCGCGTCGCGGTCGACGTGACGAGCGCGACGGGCGTCGGGGCGGTCTACAGCCCGACGCACGACGTGGTCGTGACGCGGCCCGACGGCCGCAGCGCGAAGATCCTCTTCGAGGCGAAGGAGGTCCGGCCCGAGACCGACTTCCTCGTCTACTGGGGCGAGGCGAAGGGCGACGTCGGGGCGGCGCTCCTCACCCACTGGCCCCGCGGCGAGGACCGCGGCTACTTCCTCCTCCTCGCCTCGCCCACGCTCTCCGACGACGCGCGCGCGGTCGCGAGGTCGAAGGACGTGACGCTCTGCGTCGACGTCTCGGGCTCGATGGCGGGCGTGAAGATGGAGCAGACGCGGGCGGCCCTGAAGCAGGTCGTCGCCGGGTTGAACGACGGGGACGCGTTCAACCTGATCGCCTACTCGAACGGCGTCATCCCGCTCTGGGACGCGCCGAAGCGCGTGACGCCGGACACGCGCAAGGAGGCCATGGACTTCGTCGAGACCCTGCGCGCGATGGGGGGGACGAACATCGACGGCGCGCTGCAGCTGGCGCTGCGCCAGCCCCCGACGGACGGCCTGCCTCGCCTCGTCCTGTTCCTGACGGACGGTCGGCCCACGATGGGCGAGACGACCGACACCGACGAGATCGTCAAGCGGGCGGCCGCGCTCAACAAGGACGGCAAGGTCCGCATCTTCACGTACGGCGTCGGCGTGGACGTGAACGCGCTGCTGCTCGACCGCCTGGCGCTCGGCAACCACGGCGTGCCCACCTACGTGCGGCCCGCCGAGGACGTCGAGCGCAAGGTCGCGTCGATGTACGACAAGATGCGCTTCCCGATCCTGACCGACGTGCGCGTCGACTTCGGCGGGATCTCCCCGAGCGAGGTGCTCCCCGGCTCGGCGCCCGACCTCTTCCGCGGCGGGCAGATCGTGCTCGCCGGGCGCTACCGCAAGGGCGGTCCGGCCGACGTCGTGATCTCGGGTCGCGACGGCGAGGAGGGCCGCGAGTTCCACTACAAGATGTCGGCGGGCGCCGAGGGCCAGGGGCTCCGGGACGACTTCCCGGCCCGGGTCTGGGCCGTCCGGCGCATCGCCGAGCTGATCGACCAGATCCGCATCTCGAAGCGGCAGGACCGCGAGCTCGTCGACGAGATCGTGCGGCTCTCGACCCGGTTCGGGATCATGACGGAGTACACGTCGTTCCTGGCCGACGAGACCGTCGACCACGGCCGGATCGCGGACAACCGGGTCCGTGCGGGCGAGGAGCTGCGCCGCTCCCTCGCCGATGCCGAGTCGCCCGACGCGGGCGGCTTCGCCGCGGGCGCCAACCAGAGCGGGCGACGCGGGGCCGAGAAGATGCCCGCTCTGGTTGGCGCCCGCGGCGAAGCCGCCCGCGTCGGGCGACTCGGCATCGGCGAGGGAGCGGCGCAGCTCCTCGCCCGCACGGACCCGGTTGTCCGCGATCCGGCCGT
>DATLLK010000223.1:0-2157 GCA_035537895.1 Planctomycetota bacterium | reverse complement strand
TCTTCGGCGCGAACCTCGTCTACTTCCTGATGCTGCTCGTCTGCGGCGTCAACATCGCGAACGACGACCTCCCCAACTGGCTCGGGGCGATCGGGCGCTGCCTGCCGCTCACCCACGGGATCGAGGCGGCGCGGCAGATCGTGGCCGGCACACCGGTGGGCGACGTCTCCGGGCTCCTCTGGACGGAGGCGGGGATCGGGCTCGCCTACGCGACGGCGGCGTACGTCCTCTTCCGGGTCTTCGAGGCCGAGGGACGGCGCCGCGCCTCGCTCGAGACGTTCTGAGCCCGGGGCGGCTCGACTAGATTCGTCGCGTGGACACCGGGCTCGACGGTCGCGGCGTCGTCGTCACGGGCGCCTCGGGCGGGATCGGCGCCGCCTGCGCGCGCGCCTTCGCCGCCGAGGGCGCGCGGGTCGTCGTCCACTACCACCGCGGCGAGGAGCGGGCGCACGCCGTTGCACGCGAGCTCGGCGGCGCGGCGGTCGTGCAGGCAGACCTGACCGAGGAGGCCCAGGTCGACCGGCTCTTCGCCCAGGCCCGCGACGCGCTCGGGTCCGTCGACGTCTGCGCGGCGGTCGCCGGGGTCTACCCCGGCGAGGACGTGCCGGTGTGGGAGCTCGGCCTCGACCGGTTCTCGCGGACGCTCGCGCTCAACCTGACCGCGACGTTCCTCACCGCCCGCGCGTTCCTGCGCGAGGCGCGCGCGACCGGCGCGGGCGTCCTCGTCCTCGTCGGCTCGACCGCCGGTCGCTTCGGCGAGGCGGGCCACGCCGACTACGCGGCCGCCAAGTCCGCGATCCAGGGCGGCCTGCTGCTCTCGCTCAAGAACGAGGCGGCGCGGCTCGGGCCGCGCGTGCGCGTGAACGCGGTCGCGCCGGGCTGGACGACCTCGCCGATGACGCGCGGCATGCTGGCCGACGAGGACGTCCGCCGGATCACGCGGACGATGCCGCTCCGCAAGGTGGCCGTGCCCGAGGACGTCGCCGCGCAGGTCGTCGTGCTCGCCTCCGAGCGCCTCTCCGGTCACGTCACCGGCGAGGTCGTGACGATCGCGGGCGGGATGGAGGGGCGTGTCCTCCACCCCGACGGCTGACTCAAGGTTTCGTCTTCGCCCGCCGATGCAGGAAGGATCCCTGGTCGGGAACTGACGGCAATCATTCCGCGGCCAGCGGAGCGGGCTGCGGGCGGCTTCGGCCGCCCGCAGCCGTTGGTCGTTCGCCGGCGTGATTCCGCAGGAGCGGAATCACGCGGCTTGATCCCCGGCTCCGCCGGGGCACACCCCTGAAGGCGTCTGCTTCGCCGCCGCACTGACTCTCTGCCATGGCGCGTTGCCATGGTGCGCAACCCCACCCGGAAGGGTGATAGCGGCGTATCGCTCGTCCGCCGATCGTCCGGTGGGGCCACCGGGCGCGCCTTGGAGCGCGTGGGGGGCCGGTTCCCGTTATCGGGGAGCCAAATCGCGGTGGGAAGCGGGGCTTGGCGGCAGCCCCGCACCACCCGTCCCGGTACGGTGGCCAGCCGTGAGCCGCTTCCTCGAACGCCTCCGAAGCGGGCCGCCGATCGTGGCCGACGGCGGCATGGGCGCGCTCCTCTCGGGCGCGGTTGCAGGTCTTCGCTGCCCCGAGGAGGCGAACCTGCGCGCGCCGGAGAGCGTGGTCGCGGTCCACACGGGCTACATCGCCGCGGGCGCCGAGTTGATCGAGACGAACACCTTCGGAGCGAACAGCCGCAAGCTCGCGCGGCTCCTGCTCGACGACGCGTTCGAGGAGATCAACTCGGCCGGCGTGCGCCTCGCCCGCGAGGCACGCGAGGTGTCGGGCCGCGACGTCTTCGTCGCCGGCGCGATCGGGCCGCTGGGCGAGCTCGAGGTCTTCGACGCGGCCGAGCACGGGCCGCTCTACGCCGCCCAGGCGCAGGTGCTCGAGGGCCGCGGGGTCGACCTCTTCATGATCGAGACGTTCTTCGACCTCGACGAGCTGGTCGTCGCGGTCGAGGCCGTGCGCAGCGTCTCCTCCCTGCCGATCGTCGCGCTGCTGACGTTCGACGACGAGGCGGAGGTGACGGGCGGGATCGGCGCCGGGGCGGCCGCCGCGCGCCTCGCCGCACTCGACGTCGCGGCGATCGGGACGAACCACGGCGCCGGTCCGACGGTGGCAC
>DATLLK010000222.1:0-2365 GCA_035537895.1 Planctomycetota bacterium | reverse complement strand
GTCCACGGGCGTCGAGGCACCTCCGGACGCGACGGTCGCCGCACGCCTCGACCCGCGTGCCCCCGCCGAAGTCGACCTCGGCGTGCGGACCGATCGCCGGATCGTCGTGACCGACGCGGACGGGCGATACGAGGCGAGGGGGCTGGCCGCCGGGAGCGCGTGGCGGGCGCGCGTGCGGCCGACGGCGGAGGAGAACGCGGTCGAGATCCTCGAGGACGTGCGGCTCGTCGACGGCGAGACGCGGGAGGTGGCGCACGGAGTTCGGGCCGCCGGAACCCTGGTCACGGTCCTCGAACCCGGCACGGCATTCGGTCTGCGCCCCGTGGGCGGCACCCTGCTCGTCCACGGCCTCGCCCCGCGCGACGACACGACGGCCGGCGAAGATCGGGTGACGGGACTCGCGCCCGGGGAGTGGGAACTGCTCGCCTTCCCGTCGCGGCCCGGCGTGCCGTTCGCCGTCGCCCGCTTCGAGGTCGTCGGGGGCGGGACCGCGCGCGTCGACGGTCCGGCCGCGAGCGACGTCGTGATGCGCGGACGGGTGACGCAGGCAGGGCTGCCTGCCGAAGGCGCCTGGGTCTCCGCGCTAGGTCTCGGTTCGCGACCGACGGGGGCGGACGGCCGCTACGAGTTCGAGGGACCGGTCGGCGTCCCGATGCTCGCGGACGTGACCTTTCGCGCGCCGGGGCCCGATGGCGTCGAGCTGCGAGGACAGCTCACGTGCATGGCGCTCGGCAACCGCGTCCTCGAGCGCGACCTGGCCCTGCCCGCGGGATCGATCGAGGCGCACGTTCTGGATGCCGAGGGTCGACCGGTCACCGGGGCGCTCGCGCACCTGCGACCGCGCGGAGAGGCCGACGGTTGGCTCGTGCTCTCCCCCGTCGGGATAGAGCGCACGACCGACGGCGGGGGACGTGCGCGCTGGACCGGCGTGCCGCCCGGCGCCTGGACCGTCCGCGTCGAGGTGCCCTCGAGCGGCGCGCGCGTCGAGACTCCCGTCGATCTCGGCGACCAGGACCGAGCGGTGGCGCTCGAGGTGCGCGAGCCCGCGACGGGACGCCTGAAGGTCGTCGTGCTCGACGACGCGGGGCGGCCTCTGCCGGGCGCGCGGGTGCGCGCCATCGGCTCGACGGACGCCCTCTACCCCTTCTCGGCCCCGACCGGCGCGGACGGGTCGACCGTCGTGGCGGGGCTCCCCGCGGGGAGCGTGCGCCTCGTCGCCGTCCTCGTCGACGCCGGAGAGGAGACCGCGGCGCTCGCGTCGCGCCCCGCGGACGCGGAGGTGGTGGCCGGGGAGGAGCGGTCGGTCATCCTGACGTGGCAACGCCCGCGCGCCGGCGCGGGGGACGGAGGTGCGCGATGAGGCTCTCGGCGGCAATCCCCTACCTGGCCTGCGGCGCCCTGACGGCGGGCGCGTTCGCCCTCCTCGTCGCGCCCCCTGCGCCGGCGACGGCGTCCGTGGCGGAACCGACGCATCCCGCCACCGCCCACGCCCCCGACGTCCACGTGCTCCTCGCGGACTTCCACGAGGACGAGCAGCCCTCGCGCGTGGTCGCCTCCCTCGCCGCGACCCTCACGAGGACCGCACGGGGCGCCCGACTCCACGTGACGGCGTCCGCGCTCGGGCCTCGGGTCGTGCCGCCTCCGGGATTCGAGGGCGTCGCGGGATCGAACGAGATCGCCGCCCGGGAACTGCGCACGCTGCGGGTCGGCGACCGCTGCGCGGTCCTCGTGCGTCGCGGCGACGTGGTCGTGGGCGTCGGACGCGTGCACGGTGGCCGATCGGCCCCCATCCCGATCCGGCGCCTCGACGCGGACGGGACGGTGCGGGAGCGTGCCGGCCCGGCGGAGACGGGGCCCGTCGAGACCGTCTTCACGGCGGACGTGCCCGACGGCGGGGAGGCGACCGTCGAGGTGTCGCTCGACGGACACGTTCGCGTTCGGGCGATCTGTCGCGTCGTGCGGGACGAGGTCCGCATCGTGTCCCTCTGCGGCGTGTCGGCTCACACCGCGCCGGTCGGTGCCCCGTGAGGCGCGGCGCGGTCCTGCTCGTCGCCCTCGCCGGCCTCGCCGCGTCGGCGGCGCCCGCGCGCACCGAGGAACCCCGCCTGCCGCCCGTGAGCGGGGCCGACTGGGAGGCGCGCGACGCCGAGGCTCGCTGGCTCCTCTACCGGCGGTCCGAGGCGCCCCACGAGGACTGGGTCGCGTTCCTCGAGAGCCGCCGGGAGACCGCCTTCCTCGAGTGGGTCGCGCTGACGTCGCGTCGCGCCGATGCGCTGCAGGCCCTCCGTCGCCTCGAGGCGCCCGAGTGGGTGCGCTGCGCCGTGTGGAGCCTCGCGACCGTCGACACCCACGTGCTCGGCGGCTC
>DATLLK010000221.1:0-4623 GCA_035537895.1 Planctomycetota bacterium | reverse complement strand
CGTGCCCTCGCCGATCTCGCAGAGCTTGACGTCGCGGAAGATGCGCTCGGCCGGGTGCTCGCGCGAGTAGCCGAGCCCCCCGAGGATCTGGATGGCGGAGTGCGCCGCGCGCATGCCGGCCTCGCTCGCGAAGAGCTTGGCGAAGGAGCCGTGGAGCGCGAAGGGAAGGCCGTGGTCCTTCAGCCACGCCGCCTCGTAGACGAGGTTGCGGGCCGCCTGGATCTCCATGGCCATGTCGGCCAACCGGTGGCCGATCGCCTGGTGGTCGATCAGGCGCGCGCCGAACTGCGTGCGCTCGCGTGCGTGCGGGAGCGCGCAGTCGAGCGCGCCCTGGGCGAGGCCGAGCGCCATCGCGCCGATCGAGATGCGGCCGCCCTCGAGCGTCTTCATGAACTGCGAGAAGCCGGCGCCCTCGGGCCCGAGGCGGTTGTCGGCGGGAAGGCGGCAGTCCTCGAAGACGATCTCGCGGGTGTCGCTGCCCCGCAGGCCGAGCTTGTCTTCCAGCTTCCCGTGGCGCAGCCCCGGCGTGCCCTTCTCGACGACGAAGGCGCAGATCGAGTCGGAGCCCTGCGACTTGGGGTCGGTGCGGGCCGTGAAGACGATGACGCCGGCGTGCGTGCCGTTCGTGCAGTAGATCTTCGTGCCGTTGACGACCCACTCGTCGCCCACGCGGACGGCCGTCGTGCGCGTGGCCTTGGCGTCGGAGCCCGCGCCGGGCTCGGTCAGGGCGAACGCGCCGAGCATCTCGCCCGCGGCGAGGCGCGGGACCCAGCGGCGACGCTGGGCCTCGGTCCCGAAGGCGTAGATCGGCATCGTGCCGAGCGAGGTGTGCGCCGCGACCGTGATGCCCGTCGTGCCGCAGACGCGCGAGAGCTCCTCGACCACGATCATGTAGGCGACGTGGTCCATCCCGGTGCCGCCGTACTCCTGCGGCCACGGGACGCCGAGGAGGCCCAGCTCGGCGAGCTTGGGGATCGTCTCGTGCGGGAACCGCTTGCGCTCGTCGAGGTCGGAGGCGATCGGCGCGACCTCGCGGAGCGCGAACTCGCGCACCATCTCGCGGATCTGGACGTGCTCCTCCGTGAGGAACGGGCTGTTCGTCGCGGCAGTCGGGCGGTGGGCGCTCGTCAGCGGGGTCATCGGCGGGTCCGTCGGGTTCTTCGTGGCCACTCAGGGGCGGGCGGCGCCGGCGCGCCGCGTCGCCACGGTCTGGCGCAGGTAGTCGATCAGGTCGCGGGTCGGGGTTCCCGGCCCGAAGAGCCGGCCGACCCCCAGAGTGCGGAGCGCCTCCGCGTCCGCCGGGGGGATGATACCGCCCCCGGTGACGATCACGTGCCCGGCGCCACGCTCTTTCAGCAGGGCGAGGACGCGCGGGAACAGGGACATGTGGGCCCCGGAGTGGATCGACAGGCCGACGGCGTCGACGTCCTCCTGGATCGCGGCGTCGACGATCATCTCGGGGGTCTGGCGCAGCCCCGTGTAGACGACCTCGAAACCGGCGTCGCGGAGCGCGGCGGCGACGACCTTGGCCCCCCGGTCGTGGCCGTCCAGGCCGGCCTTCGCGACGAGCACGCGGATCGGGCGATCGGGCGTCACGCGGCCGGTTCTCCGGGGGGCCTTTCTTCCGAGAGCAGCCTACCCGCGGCCTCCGCCACCGTCATGCGGGCGGCCGCGACCTCGCTCGCGAGGCGCTCGAGGTGGGCGCCGTGGGCCGTCCACCACGCCTCGCGACGACGACGGTCGACCTCCTCGCGCACGCGCAGGGCGGCACGCGCTCGTCGGCGTTCGCCGAGCCCGTCGGTGGCGGCGAGCGTGCGACGGTGCTCGTCGATCGCGGCGTGGAGGACGTCGACGCCCTCGCCCGTCCGCGCGACCGTGCGCAGGACGCGGGGGCGGCGGCCGGACTGCCGCAACTCGATCGCGGCCTCGAGGTCGGCGACGAGGGCGGGCGCGCCCTCGCGGTCGGCCTGGTTCACGACGAGGAGATCGGCGGCCTCGACGAGCCCGCCCTTCATCGCCTGCACGGCGTCGCCCGATCCCGGGGCCACCACGACGACGACGGTGTCGGCCGCGCCCGCGATCGCGACCTCGCTCTGCCCGACGCCGACCGTCTCGAGGACGACGGGATCGAAGCCGGCCCCGTCGAGGACGTCCGCGGCGTCCTGCGCGGCGAGTCGGGCGGGCTCGCCGCGCGTCGCGAGCGAGCGGATGAACACGCCGGGGTCGCCCGAGAGTCCCGTCATGCGGATGCGGTCGCCGAGCAGCGCTCCGCTGGTGAACGGGCTCGTCGGGTCCACCGCCACGACGCCGACCCGGCGGCCCTCCTTGCGCCACGCGACGCAGAGGCCCGCGATCAGCGTGGACTTGCCCGCCCCGGGCGGGCCCGTCACGCCGACGCGGTGCGCGCGTCCGACGACGTCGGACAGCGAGGCGAGCAGCGCGAGCGCGGCGGCGGGATCGTTCTCGACGACGGTCAGCGCGCGGGCCACGGCCCGCGGCTCGGCCGCGCGCACGCCGCTCGCGAGCGCGCCCGTCACGGCGCCGCCCGGAGGACCTCGCGGGAGATCACGAGGCTCTGGATCTCCGTCGTGCCCTCGTAGATCTCCGTGACACGGGCGTCCCGGAACCAGCGCTCGACCGGGAACTCCTTCGTGTAGCCGGCCCCGCCGTGGATCTGGACGGCCTCCTTCGCGCAGAAGTCGGCGGTGCGCGAGGCCTCGAGCTTCGCCATGGACGCCTCCATCGTGTGGGGGCGGCCCTCGTCCTTTAACCACGCGGCGCGCAGCGTCAGGAGGCGGCTCGACTCGATGCGGAGCGCCATCTCCGCGATCTTGCTACGGATCTCCTGGAACTCGGCGATGGGCCGGCCGAACTGCGTGCGCTCCTTCGCGTACTTGATCGAGGCGTCGAGGCAGGCCGACGAGATGCCGATCGCCTGGCTCGCGATCCCGATGCGCCCGCTGTCGAGGAGGCCCATCGCGACGGCGAAGCCGTCGTCCACCTCGCCGAGCACGTTCTCGCGGGGGACGCGGCAGCCCGAGAAGCGCAGCTCCACGGTCGAGGAGCCGCGGATGCCCATCTTGCGTTCCTTCTTGCCCGCGTGGAAGCCGGGCGAGGAGGTCTCGACGAGGAGCGCGGTGATGCCCTTCGCGCGCGCGTCGGGCGTGGTCCGGGCGAAGACGACGATCAGCCCCGCGTGGTCGCCCGAGGTGATCCAGAGCTTCGTGCCGTCGAGCACGTAGCCGCCCTTGCCGTCGGGCGTCGCGGCGCAGCGGAGCGCCGCCGCGTCGCTGCCCGAGCCCGCCTCGGAGAGGGCGTAGGCCCCGATCCACTCGCCGGAGGCGAGCCGCGGCAGGAGGCGGCGCCGCTGCTCGTCGTTGCCGTAGCGGATCAGCGCCTGGGCCGCGAGCCCGAGGTGCACGCTCAAGGTGACCGCCGAGGCCGCGCAGGCGCGCGCGAACTCGATCAGGACCGTGCTCGTCGCGATCGCGGAGAGGCCGCCCCCGCCGTAGGCCTCGGGGATCGACATGCCCGACCAGCCGCCCTCGGCGAGCGCCTTCCACTGCTCCTCGACGAAGGACTCTTCCTCGTCGGTCCGCGCGGCGCGCGGGGCGAGCTCGCGCTCGGCGAACTCGCGGGCCGCATCCCGCAGCTCGGCGACGTCCTGCGGGAGGTCGAAGTCCATGCGCGTCCTTTCGGGCGGGAGGGCGCCCCTGCGCCGGAGGATAGGGGACGCCGCCCCCGCTCCCGGGCACATTCCGGGGTCCCCCGGCCCGTGGCGTCGCATGCGACGCCGCGGGTCGCGGACGCGTGCGCCGCCTACTTCGGGGGGTAGACGTAGAAGCCGCGGCCCGACTTTCGGCCCAGCCAGCCCGCCGCGACCATCTTGCGGAGCAGGGGCGAGGGCCGGTACCGCGGGTCGCCGAGCCCCCCGTGGAGCACCTCGAGGATCGACAGGCACGTGTCGAGCCCGATCAGGTCGGCGAGCGCGAGCGGGCCCATCGGATGGTTCATCCCGAGCCGCATCACCTCGTCCACGGCCTCGGGCTTCGCAACACCCTCCATCACGCAGGCGATCGCCTCGTTGATCATCGGCATCAGCACGCGGTTGCTCACGAAGCCGGGGAAGTCGTTCACCTCGACGGGGGTCTTCCCGCAGGCGAGCGCGGCCTCGCGGACCGCGGCGTACGTGGCGTCGGTCGTCGCGAGCCCGCGGATCATCTCGACCAGCTTCATCACGGGCACGGGGTTCATGAAGTGCATGCCGACGAAGCGGTCGGGCCGCTTCGTCGCCGCGGCGAGCCGCGTGATGCTGATCGACGACGTGTTGCTCGCGAGGATCGCCTCGGGGGCCAGGGCGCCATCGAGCGCGCGGAAGACGTCGCACTTCGTCTTCTCGTCCTCGACGATCGCCTCGACGACCAGCTCGCGCCGAGGGAGTCGACGACGCGGATGCGACCGAGCGCGGCCTGGGCGTCGGCCTCGGGGAGCGTGCCCTTCTTGACGAGCCGGCCGAGCGAGCCCTCGATGCCGGCCTTGGCGGCCGCGAGCGCCGCGGGCCGCGCGTCGGTCAGGAGCACCTCCGCCCCGGCCGCCTGCGCGAACACCTGGGCGATCCCCGAG
>DATLLK010000220.1:0-2735 GCA_035537895.1 Planctomycetota bacterium | reverse complement strand
AAAGACTGAGAACCCTGGTGGTGGCGCCGTCGTGGGTAGGGGATGCGGTGCTTTCCCACCCGCTGCTCGTCCGACTCAAGGAATCAGACCCGGACGGCATGATCGACGTGCTGGGCCCGCCCTGGGCCCTGCCCGTCTATGCGCGCATGCCGGAGGTCGCTGCGCGCCACGCGCTGCCGTTCGGCCACGGCGACCTCGAGATCGGGGCGCGCCGCGCGCGGACGGCCGCGGGGCCGGTGCACGCGGTGCGCCGCTACGTGGAGAAGCCCGCGCGCGCGGCGGCACAGCGCTACGTCCGGAGCAGGAAGTTCCTCTGGAACCTCGGGACGTTCGCGTTCCGCCCGCGCGTCTTCCTCGCGGCGATGGAGCGCCACTTCGCGCCGGGCGCGCGCGCGTTCGCGCGCGTCTTCGCGGGCGCGCGCGGGCCGCGCGCGCTCGCCTCCGCCTACCGGGCGTGCCCGTCGCTCTCCGTCGACTACGCCGTGATGGAGGCGTGCCCCGACCTCGAGGTGGTGGCCGCCGACTTCGCGTGGGACGACCTCGGCTCCTGGGACGCGGTCGCGCGGCAGGTGGCCCCCGACGCGGCCGGCAACCGGATGGACCGGCGCCACGTCGCCGTGGACGCGCGGGGGTGCTTCGTCCGGGCCGACGACGGCACGACGGTCGCGCTCCTCGGCGTCTCCGACCTGATCGTCGTGCGCACGAAGGACGCGCTCCTCGTGGCCCGCGCCGGGCGGGGCGAGGAGGTGCGCCGCGTCCACGACCTGCTCGCGCGCGCCGGACGTGAGGACCTCCTCCGGTGATCGGCCGCATCGCGGCGGTGGACTACGGGCGACGGCGCATCGGTCTCGCCGTCTGCGACCCCCTCGGCATCACGGTCTCGGGCCTCGACACGGTGAGGGTGTCGGGCACGACGGAGGCGGCGGCCGCCGCCGTCGCGGCCGTGCTGAAGAAGCGCGAGGTCGCGCGCGTCATCGTCGGCCTCCCCCTCCACGCGGACGGGCGGGAGAGCGAGATGTCGCGGGAGGCGAAGGCCTTCGGCCTCGCCCTCGCGCGGGCGCTCGACCTCGAGGTCACGTTCGTCGACGAGACGCTGACGTCCTGGGAGGCGGAGGAGTCGCTCAAGGCGGCGGGGCGCCGGCTCGAGTCGGCCCGCAAGCGGGGCGAGGTGGATCGCGCCGCGGCCGTCGCCCTGCTCCGCGGGTACCTGCGCGACCTCGACGGGGGCCGCGGGGACGCCCCCCCGGATCCGCCCGGGTAGCCCGCCGGACTCCCGCCCATTTCAAGGCAGCGCGCCGGCCGTCGGCTACCCTCCTCCGCTTCACACACAACGTTTCCACTACAACGACCGAGACGACCGCGAATCCGGCGCGCCCCCGTGGGGCGCGACTCGATCGCCGGTGACGGGAGAAATGACCGATGCCCCTGGATCCGCAGAAGAAGGCCGAGGTCATCTCGGCGAACCGGCGTCATGAGACCGACACCGGCTCCTCGCAAGTGCAGATCGCCGTCCTGACGGAGCGCATCCGTCACCTGACGGAGCACTTGAAGGGGGCGCCGAAGGACTACTCGACGCGTCGCGGACTCCAGAAGCTCGTCGGCCAGCGTTCCGCGCTGCTGCGCTACCTCGCGCGCACGGACGGCCCCGGCTACCAGGCGCTCATCGCCCGTCTCGGAATTCGTCGATAGGAGGTCCTTTGCCCGTTCACCAGGTCGCCCTCGACATCGGGGGCCGCACGCTCATCCTCGAGACCGGCCGTCTCGCGCTCCTCGCCGCCGGCTCCGCCACCGTCCGCCTCGGCGACACGATCGTCCTCTCCGGCGCCTCGACCGGCACGCCGCGCGAAGGCATCGACTTCTTCCCGCTGACGATCGACTACCGCGAGAAGACGTACGCCTCGGGCAAGATCCCGGGCGGCTTCATGAAGCGCGAGGGCCCGCCGACGCCCCGCGAGATCCTCACGATGCGGATGACGGACCGTCCGATCCGCCCGCTGTGGCCCGACGGGTTCAAGGACGACGTGCAGGTGCAGACCTTCGTCGTCTCCTTCGACCAGGAGAACGACCCCGACGTCCTCTCCGTGATCGCCTCGAGCGCCGCGCTCTCGGTCTCGAAGATGCCCTTCCTCGGGCCGCTCGGCGCGGTCCGCATCGGGATGCGCGGCGACGAGTTCGTCGCGTTCCCCGACGCGAAGACGATGGCCGCGAGCCCCCTCGACCTCGTCGTCGCGGGCACGAAGAACGCGGTCACGATGGTCGAGGCCGGCGCCTCCGAGCTCGCCGAGGAGGTGATGCTCGAGGCCGTCTACTTCGGCCACGACGTGATCAAGCGCATCTGCGAGGCGATCGAGGAACTGCGCCGGAAGATCGGCTGGGTCCCCGTCGCCTTCGAGCCCAAGCCCGTCGACCCGGCGGCCGTCAAGGCCGTCCGCGCCCAGTTCGGCGAGGCTCTCAAGACGGCCCTCCACCGGCCGACGAAGCTCGAGCGCCAGGCCGCCCTGCGCACCACGGGCAAGTCGATCAAGGAGGCCCTCGCCGAACTGGGCGCGGACGGCCTTGACGGCCGCCGGGTCCACGGGCTTGGGCTCGAAGGCGACGGGGACCCAGCCGATCTTCCGGCGCAGCTCCTCGATCGCCTCGCAGATGCGCTTGATCACCTCGTGGCCGAAGTAGACGGCCTCGAGCATCACCTCCTCGGCGAGCTCGGAGGCGCCGGCCTCGACCATCGTGACCGC
>DATLLK010000219.1:0-2574 GCA_035537895.1 Planctomycetota bacterium | reverse complement strand
GATCGCGTCGAACCCCTTCCGGCGCAACTTGGCCTGCGCGTGCGGGACCGCCCGCTGGACCTCGAGCGCGAAGCCGACGTGAACCCGTCGCCCCTTCCCGCGGGCGAGCGTCGCGGCGACGTCGGGCGTCTCGACGAGCCGAAGCACGACGTCGCGCCCCGTGCCGTCCTTCGACCGCTTGCCACGCGCCCGCGACGCCGGCCGCCAGTCCGCGGGGGCCGCCGCGAACACGACGAGGTCGGCGCCGCGCGCGGCGCGGCGCGCCGCGGCGAGCAGGTCCCGCGTGCTCACCACGTCCACCGTCCGCACGCCGCGGATCGGGGGCAGGTCGGAGGGTCCGAGGAGGAGCGTCACGTCGGCGCCCCGTCGGCGGGCCTCGCGCGCGATCTCCCATCCCATCCGCCCCGTCGAGACGTTCGACAGATAGCGCACGTCGTCGAGGAACTCGCGAGTCGGTCCCGCGGTCACCACCACGCGGAGCGGGGTGCGGGGGGCCGTGCGCATGACCGTAGGATGCGCGGAACGTGGACCCCCGGGAACTCCTGTCCGCCCTGTCCGACCCGGACGCCTTCCCCGACGCGGGTCCCCTGGTGGACGTCGTGCAGACGCACGCGTCCATGGTCTTCCTCACGGGCGAGCGCGCCTACAAGGTGAAGAAGAGCGTCGCCCTCTGGGGGCTCCTCGACTACTCGACGCTTTCGAAGCGGCGCTTCTTCTGCGAGGAGGAGATCCGCCTCAATCGCCGGGCCGCGCCCGACGTGTACCTGGGCGTCGAGCCCGTCGTCCGTCGCGGCGGCCGCCTGCGCGTCGGCGGGGAGGGGGAGGTGGTCGACTGGGCGGTCGTCATGCGCCGACTGCCGCCGGGCGCCACGCTGAAGGAGCGGATCCTCGCGGGCCTCGTGAATGCGAACGAGGTGGCCGAGATCGCGCAGGCCGTCGCCCGCCTGCACGCCGAGGGGGTACGGAGTCCCGAGGTCTCGCATCACGGGCGCCCGGTCGCCTTCGCGCGCGTCGTGCGGCAGAACTTCCTCGCCTCGCGCCACGACGTGCCCGACCTGTTCCCGGCTTCGGCCCACGAGGTCCTCGCGTCGCGCGTCGCACGGTTGCTTCGGGTGCGACGGGCGACGCTCGAGCGCCGGCACCGCGTAGGGCTCATCGTCGAGGCGCACGGCGACCTGCGCGCCGAGCACGCGGTCCGTCTCGACACCGCCGTGGGCCCCGTCTGGCGCGTGATCGACGCGCTCGAGTTCTCGCCGTCCCTGCGCTGCCTCGACCCGCTGTCGGACGCGGCGTTCCTCGCGATGGACCTCGCCTCCCTCGGGCGGCGCGACCTCGAGCGCGCCTACCTCGACGCCTATCTCCTCGAGGCCCCCGACGCGGACGCCGCGGACCTCCTGCCGCTCTACCTCGCCTACCGCGCGCACGTCCGCGCGAAGGTGGACGCCCACCGCGCGGGGGAGGACGAGGTCCCCGCCGCCGAGCGGGCACGGGCCCGTGCGGGCGCGCGCCGGCACTTCGCGCTCGCGTGGACGTACGCCGTGCGCGACCGTCCGCCGCCGCTGATCGTGCTCGTCGGCCCCTCGGGGACGGGCAAGAGCGTCGTCGCCCGCGCGATCGCCCCGCCGCTCGACGCGGAGGTCCACTCCTCGGACCCGATCCGCAAGCGCCTCGCCGGGATCCGCACGACCGACCGCCTCGAGGGCGACGCCCTCGCCGCGCTCTACGCGCCGGACATGTCGCGGCGGACGTACGAGGCGATGCTCGAGGGAGGCGAGGCGACCCTGCGCGCCGGTCGTGCCGCGATTCTCGACGCGACGTTCCTGCGCCGCTCCTCGCGCGAGGCGGCGCTCGACCTCGCGCGTCGCCTCGGCTCGCCGGCCGTGCTCGTCTCGGTCGCGGTCCCCGAGGCGGTGGCCCGCGCCCGGATCGAGGCGCGCACCCGCGCGGGGACCGACGCCTCCGACGCGACCTTCGAGGTCTACCGCTCGCAGGTCGCCGAGGCGGAGGGCTTCTCTGACCTGGAGCGGCCGCACGTCCTCGAGCACGACGGCACCGCCGACCCGCACGATGTCCTGCCCGGGATCCTCGATCGCTGCGCGGTGCCGCTCCCGGTGGCAGAAGCTGGGGGAACTGGTTGACCGAACGTCCCGCCAGTGTGAAGAGTACGAGGTCCGTCCAGTGCCTCGGCCAGTGGGCCACGCGCGACTGCGACGGTGAAGAGTGTGTGAAGGTCTGTCACCGGCGCTTCACCGCCGCGAACCGTCCGGGAGTCCGAACTCCGCCCTGACGTCGAGGTAGCGCCGCCGCTGCGTCCCGCTCCGGACTCGCCATGGGGCGTCTCCCCGCGCAAACTGGCCTCGTTCCCTCGCCGCGATCCACGACTCGCGCGGCCACGCTACCTCGACGTCAGAGCGGAGTTCGGACTTCCGGACGGTTCGCGGCGGTGAAGCGCCGGTGACACACACTCGTCACCGTCACAGTCGCGCGTGGCCCACTGGCCGAGGCACGGGACGGACCTCGTACTCTTCACACTGGCGGGACGTTCGGTCAACCAGTTCCCCCAGCTTCTGCCAC
>DATLLK010000218.1:0-2527 GCA_035537895.1 Planctomycetota bacterium | reverse complement strand
CCGTTCAAGCACAAGGACCGGACGGAGCAGGAGGCCGTGACCCGGGCCGACCTGGCGGTCGCACGCCTGCGTGCCGACCCCGCGTCGTGGGAGGCCGTCGTCCTCGAGTACAGCGACGATCACGTCTCGCGCGACCGGGGGGGTCGCCTCGGTGACGTGAGCAACGTCGAGCCCCCGGGTCGCCACCTGCCCACGGAGGTCGAGCAGGCGGGCAGAGAACTCGCCCCGGGCGCCATCAGCGATGCGGTCCCCGGCCGCCTCGGCGTGCACGTACTGCGCCGGGGACCGGATTAGGACGTTTCGGTTTCGGCCTACCGGGGGGGTAGAATCGGGGGGTCACGAACCGGGGCGAGTCGCCGCCCCACCCCGTCGGGAGCCATCGGATGGCCACGCCGCAGAGCCTTCGACGCATCGCCCGCCTGGCCCAGAAGCTCGAGCGCGACCTGAAGGCCGGCGGCATGGCCTACCCCTGGAAGTCGCTCTTCCGGACCAACGCCATCCTCACGCGGATCGTGGCGCACCTGGCCGACCACCTGGCTCACGAGGCCGAGGGTCGCTCGGCGCGCGATCGGTCCACGATCGCCCGCCGCACCCGCGTGACGCTGCCGATCGAGCGCGACGAGTAGAGGGGTCTCCTCGGGCGCGCGACGCCTAGACGAGCAGCGCGAGGACGAGGATCGCGAGCCCGATCCGGTACCACGCGAACGGCGTCATCGTGGAGCGGGCGAGGAACGCGGTGAACCCGCGGACCGCGACCACGGCCGAGAGCGCGGCGACGACGAAGCCCGTCGCGAGCGCGAGCAGGCCGTCCGCCCCGAGGGCGTCGCCGCCCCGCCACAGTTCGTAGGCGGAGGCGGCCGCGATCACGGGGACCGCGGCGAGGAACGAGAACTCCGCGGCGGCGCGGCGCGTCAGGCCGAGGAGCATGGCCCCTCCGATCGTGGCGGCCGAGCGCGACATCCCCGGCCAGATCGCGAGGCACTGGAACAGCCCGATGCCGAGCGCGACCGCCGGCGTGAGGCCGTCCACGACGACCCGACCGCGGTCCCCGCGGAACCGCTCGAGCGCGAGGAGCGCCACCCCGCCGAGCGCCAGCGCCCCCGCGACGTGGGCCGGCGTCGACACGGCGTCCAGGTGGCGGCGGACGAGATAGCCGACGACGAGGGCGGGCAGCGTGGCGAGCGCGAGCAGGAACAGCCCCCGCATGCCCCCGAAGCGGCCGGGCTCGGCGGGACGCAGGAGGGAGGCGAAGCGCGTGCGGTACAGCCAGGCGACCGCGGCGATCGCCCCCGCCTGGATCACGACGCGGAACACCTCCGGCGCGCCCGCGACCCGCGGCACGAGGCCCTCGACCAGGATCAGGTGGCCCGTGGAGGAGACCGGGAGGAACTCGGTCACCCCTTCGACGAGGCCCAGGAGGACGGCGACCCAGAGGGGCGTCACGCGCTAGCGCTCCCGGATCAGACCGACGACGTACCAGGCGCCGTCGATCTGCCGTGCGTGGTAGGCGAGCCTCGAGAACGGCTCCCCGAAGCGCACCTTCACCTGCCCGCCGTCCTCGGTCTCCGTGGCGGCCCCGGCGGCGTCCCTGGCGCGACGCTCGGCCTCGGCTCGCGTCGCCGACCCCAAGGCGCCCTTCAATTTCGCGAGCACGTCCGTTCGCAGCGCCGCCTCGTCTCCCGTGAAGCCCGACGTCGTCTTCTCCGACGCGAGCACCGACGGCCAGTGGAAGGTGCCCGCGAGGAGGGCGTCGTCTCCCGTGAGCAGTCCCACGACGAGGCGGACGCCGACCTCGCGTGCGGATCCGGCGGGCTTCGAGACGTCCAGGGGCTCGATGGGGGACGGCTCCTTCACGGCGTAGACCACGCGGGTCGCGCCGTTCTGTTGCTCGATCCGGCGCAGGGCGCGGTCCTTCTCCGCCACGTGGATCGAGATCGTCCAGGCCCCCATCGCGACGGACGCCGTAAGTCTCGCCTCGGCCGGGAGGCCCTCCCGCGGACCGGAGGACCGCGTCACCTCGACCCGGACCGTGCGGACGGCGTCGGCTTCGTGGACGAAGATCGGAATCTCGTACGAGGCGGGCTCCGGCGGGCACTGGCGCAGGAAGAGGACGAGGCCCGAGAGCGTGGCCGTGGCGGCGCGGTCCGCGGCGACGGAAGCCGACTTCTCACCGCCGTGCCCGTCCACGTGAACGACCTTCAGGTTGCTTCCTTCGCCCCACAAGAGGCTCGTGCTCTCGACGAGCCGTTCCCCCTGCGAGACCCGGCGCTCGTACCTCCGGAACGCAAGGTCGCGTCCGAGCACGACCTCGGTGCGCTGGCGGCGCAGGGTCGCGTCCGGCTCGTCCTCGGGGACGCCCTCGGGAACCGGGCCGGGGATCTCCGCCGTCTCCGTGATCTCCCAGTGCGGATCCGCCGTGCCCGCCGCGGGGCGCGCGGCGAACGTCGCGGTCCCGCGGGGGCGGCTCTCGCCCTCGACGACGATCGCCGCCTCGAACGTGAAGGCCGCCGCGGGACCGGGCGCGGCG
>DATLLK010000217.1:0-3120 GCA_035537895.1 Planctomycetota bacterium | reverse complement strand
GGTTTGGGGCGAAGCCCCATGTTGAAGCAGCGTTGTGTTAGAAGGTGCGGGACCTGCGGAGGAGACGGAAGGAATACTCCCACCAATTCCGGGTAGATGCCCTCTTCGCCCTGGCGCCACGTCGCTCGAACGGGTGACGATGGGAAGTTGGGACGAAGGTCCCGGAGCTGGCTTCTTTCAACTAGTCTCGGCATGCGGACCGTGGCTGTCCGGTCTTCCCGAACTCTCGGAGCAACGAATGCGCAACATTCTTGTCGGTATCGCCCTCACCACCCTGGTCTTCGGCGGGCTCACCTTCGTCGCGTGCGGAGGGGATGACTCGGAGTTCAAGGAGGGAGACGGCGACGGTGGGCCGAACAGCGGCCTCGACGGCCAGTGCCTCCAGTTCGGCGGATGCGGTCCGACCGACGCGCGCGGAAATCCGAACCCCGACGCGCCGGCGGGCTGCGCGGGGCTGAACTGCAACATCGCGACGTGCAACGCGGGGCAGTCGACGACGATCACGGGCAAGGTCTACGACCCTGCCGGGAAGGTCCCGCTCTACAACGTCGTCGTCTACATCCAGGACCCTGCGAAGCCGCTCGACGAGATCAAGCCCGGCCTCGGCGAGCAGTGCGACCGCTGCAGCGGCACCGCCACGGGCGTGCTCACGCGCGCGGACGAGAAGAAGACGCAGGTCTACACGCAGACCGACGCGACGGGCAGCTTCAAGCTCGAGAACGTCCCCTCGGGCGTCGAGAAGCTCACGCTCGTGATGCAGATCGGGAAGTGGCGCCGGAAGGTCGATATCGCGCCGCCCCAGTCGTGTCAGACCCTCAACCTCACCGACGTGAACGTCACGCGCCTCCCGAAGAACCACACCGAGGGCGACCTCCCGCGGATCGCGCTCACGACCGGCGGCGCCGACCCGATGGAGTGCCTCCTCAAGAAGATGGGGCTCGACGTCGCCGAGTTCGGGATCTCGTCCGACGCCGAGAAGCGCGTGCACCTCTTCAAGGGAGGCAGCACCGGCGCGCGGATCGCGACCTCGAGCTTCCAGGCCGGCGGAAACTTCCCGGCGGCGACCGACCTCTGGAACACCTTCGACAAGCTCAAGGCGTACGACCTCGTGATCATGTCCTGCGAGGGCAGCGACACCGAGGGCAACCAGCTCAGCAAGCCGGTCTCTGCCCGTCAGGCGATGAACGAGTACTCGCTCCGCGGCGGCAAGATCTTCTCGACCCACTACCACCACTTCTGGTGGTCGAACTCGCCCGAGCCGAAGGTGAAGGGGCTCGCGACCTGGACGAGCGACTACACCTGCGGCGACAAGACGGGCGAGACCGGCGGTACGTGCACGAACGGCTGCCCGGGGAGCACGTCGATCAACAGCCCGACCACCCCGGTCACGGACACCTGCTCGACGGTCGCCGACCCGCCGCCGTCTCCTGCGGTGAAGGCCTCCATCAACACGACCTTCGAGAAGGGCAAGTCGATGAAGGAGTGGCTCGGGAACACCAACTCGCTCAACCAGGACGGCACGCTCGACATCCTCGAGATGCGTCACAACGTGGAGCTGAAGGCCCCCCCGAACGAGAACCTCATCTCCTGGATGACGGTCCAGAATCCGGCTGCCGGCGGGCGCACCGCGCACGAGTACATCAGCTTCAACACCCCGGTCGGCGCGGGGGCGAACGAGGTCTGCGGGCGCGTCGTGTACAGCGACCTGCACGTCGTGCCCTCGTCCCAGACGAACGGCGACAAGACCAACTCTCCCTTCCCGACCGGCTGCAACACCGACGAGCTGACCGGCCAGCAGAAGGCGCTCGAGTTCATGCTGTTCGACCTCTCGTCGTGCGTCCGGCGCGACATCGATCCTCCGACCGGCCCGCGCTGATCGGACCCTGATCCCCGCGAGCGGCCCGGTTCCTCGTTCTCGAGGGGCCGGGCCGTTGCTACGTTTGTGATCCGTGGTGGAGGCGCTCCCGAAGACGGTCATCGGCGGCCGTTACGAGCTCGGCCCTGCGCTCGGGTCGGGCGGGTTCGGCACCGTCTTCCGTGCGCGGGACCGGACGAGCGGCGCCGAGGTCGCGCTCAAGCTCGTCCTCCCGGGTCTCGGATCGGAGCCCGCCGCGAAGCGCCTCCGTCGCGAGGGCGCGATCCTGCGGAGGGTCACGTCCCGCCACGTCGCGCGGGTGCTCGATCTCGGCGACGACGACGGCGGCGTCTGGCTCGTGACCGAGCTCGTCGAAGGCGGACCGCTCACGACCGCGACGCTCGGTCGGCCGCTCCTCGCGCACGAGGTCCTCCGCGTCGCGCGCGCGCTCCTCGAGGGCCTCGCCGCGGTCCACGCCTCCGGGATCGTCCACGGCGACGTGAAGCCGTCGAACGTCCTCGTCCCGCGCGGGGAGCGCGCGCTCTCGGGGGTCAAGCTCGTCGACTTCGGGCTCGCGCGGATCGTCGCGCGGTCGGAGGTCTCCGCGTCGATCGGGGAGGCGATGACGCGCCAGGGGACGGTCCTCGGGACCGCGCGCTACATGGCGCCCGAGGTCCTCTCCGGCGGCGATCCGACGCCCGCCTGCGACGTCTACGGCGCGGGCCTCGTCCTCTTCGAGCTCCTCGACGTCGGGCCGCTCTTCGCCGCGTCCGACGCGCGCGCGGCGCTGCGGGCGCGCGCGTTCGGCGATCCGGAGCTCACGTCCCGGATCCCGGAGCCGCTCTCCGACGTCCTCGCCCGGATGCTCGCGCGCGAGCCGTCGGCGCGGTACCGCGACGGGCGGGAGGCGCACGAGGCGGTGGTCGATCTCGACACCGCGCCGGTGTCGATCGTGTCCGCCGAGGAGCCGCTGCCGGGCAGCACGAAGACGACGATGCCGCCGGTCCACAGCCTCCCGCCGTCGAGCTCGCGGTCGCAGCCGCCGCGCGCGCGCACGTTGCCCCCGCCGTCGCGGCCCGCGGCGGGCGGCGGGTTCGCGCCTGCGCCGAGCTCGATCCCGCTCCCTCCCGTCGGGCAGACCCGCGTCCACGTCCCGCCGCTCGCGCCGCCGCCGGCCGTCGTCGCGGCGGCCGACGCGCGGGCGCGGCCGCGCGGGTCGCGGAGCCTGCCGCGGCTGACCCGCCTCCCGGAGCACCCCATCGCGG
>DATLLK010000216.1:0-2826 GCA_035537895.1 Planctomycetota bacterium | reverse complement strand
GTCGAGGTCCATCGCGAGCCCCTGCAGACGGTCCTGACGCGCACCCTGCGCCTTGTAGTCCGCGAGCTTGCGCGCGGCCTCCGCGACGATCGGAGTGGAGTTGTCGCACGCGAACATGCGCTGCTCGAGCGTCCCCGTCTCCGCGACCTTCAACACCTCCTGCGCCTCGCGCAACGAGGCCTCGACCTCGTCCGCCAGCGCCTCGCGCTCGCTCGCGGGCGTCATGCGCGTGTCGAAGTCGTAGTCGAGCGGCTCGGGGAGCCGCAGCGTCACGGTGGTTCGGTCCACCTCGACGTCGACGACCGTGGGGAGCGGCAGCGTCGCACGACGCCCCGCGCGCAGGTCGTCGCCCGCGCGGGCGCGGTAGGAGAGCACCACCTCGTAGCCGCGCCCGCCCAGCGGCACCTTGGGGACCGGCAGCAGGACGGTGCCGCCCACGCCCGCGAGCGGCTTCACCGGCCGGCCCGCGGCCGAGGCGCCGTAGAGGACCACGCCATCGGGGAGCTTCAGACGCAGGAACTGCCGCGACCGGTTGAAGAGCCGGTAGCGCACGCGCGCTCGCGCCTCGCCGTCGAGGCCGACGACGACCTCGGCGTGCGCCGCGAGCACGACCGCGTCCGACTGCGCTTCGAGGCGGTGGCGGCGTGCCGTCACCTCCAGCGTGAAGGGCGCGCGGGCCGCCCAGGCCTTGAGGACCGAGGCCCTCTCGAGCCCCGTGGGCAGGAAGGGCACGTCGGCCCAGGCGACCTCGTCGGGCGCGCCGGCGCCGGGACGCGCGTCCACCTCGCCGTCGAGGAACGTCCGCACGAGGCTGAACCACCGCGTCGCCTTGACGTCCTCGGGGCGGAGCACGCGCAGGGCGGTCGCGGCCGGCCACAGCTGGGACACCGTCACCTCGACCAGCCCGCTCTTCATCGACTGGAGGCGCAGCGTGTAGAGGAGGCCCTTCACGTCCACCCCGTCGGCGTCCTTGCGGACCGCGGGCTCCGCGCGCAGCTCGCGCAGGTCGCGCGCCCGCACGACGTCGTTCGCCGCAAGCCCGCCGTCGGGCACGAACAGGCGGAGGCGGTCCACCGCGCCGCGGCGCACGTCGAAGACGACGAGGTGCTCCAGACGCTGCTCCTCGTCGCTCGGGGAGGCCTGGGTCACGACAACGGCCTCGACCTCGCGGTCCGGCGTGCGCAGGGCGACCCGCAGCGGCGAGGCGTGGGCGGCGTCCCACTCGTAGGCGTGGGTTGCGCGCGCACCGGGAACCTCCGCCGCCTGCCCCTCGAGGCGCGAGGGAGGCAGCGAGCGCAGGCCCACGGCCGACGTGGGCGCGGGCGCGACGTCGGGGAGAGAGAACAGCAGGAGCAGGCCCTTCTCGGCCTGCGCCCCCGTGAGGAACATCCGCGGGACGTCGATCGCCTCGCGGGTCCCGCCGAGACGCCGCTCGAGGCGCACGCGCAGCTGCCGCGTCCCCTCGCGAAGGTCCCCCATGCGCACGAGGAGACGCCGTGCGTCGCCCGTGCCGTCGAGCCACCACGCCTGGACGCCCGGCCCCTCGACCGCACGGACCTCGTCGACGCCCGGGAGGGCGAAGGCGAAGTCCCCCATCGGCGCGCGCTGCACGTTCACCACGGCTTCGAGGACCGACTGCACCCGGTCGTCGCCGAAGGTGACCCGCGCGACGGAGGCGACCTCGACACGGGGCCCGCTCCGCGTGACCCGCACGGCGAGCGGCGCCGGACGCGCGGCGAAGCGCCACGCCCCGAGCACGCGGCCGCGCCCGTCGAGGCCGGCGGCGTCGGGCTCCGCCGGGCGCCCCGTCCGGAAGAGGCCGGCCCCGGGCGTCGCCTCGACGCGCGCGGTGGGATCGCCGTTCACGACGACGACCCCGCTCTCCCCGGTCGTGCCGAGGACGGCGAGCTCCGGCGTCGACTCCTCGCGCTCGGGCGAGGCCGCGGCGCGGAACGCCCGCACGCGCAGCGCGATCACGCCGTCCTTCGGCGCCTCGAGGACGAGGCGCACGCGGCCCGGCGTGGTCTCCCAGCGGCGGACCTCGGGCCCGGACGCCTCGAGCACGTCCACGCCCTCGGGCACCGACACGTCGAGGAAGGGGGCCTTCCCCTGGAGCACGTGGACTTTCGCCGTCAGGACCGACTCGGTGCCCGCGTCGCGCAGGCTGTGGACGACGCGCGACTCGACGCGCGTGCGGACCTCGGCCGGGAGCGACGTCGGGCGCCGCTCGGCGAACGTGACGGTGACCGTCTGGACGGGACCCGCGTCGACGGGACGCCCGAGCCAGGCGCGCGCCGAGAACGTCGCGCCGGGAGACGCGGACCCCTCGCGCAGGACGCGCCCGGCGCCGGAGACCGAGAGCTCGCCGTCGAACCCGGTCGTGCGCACGTCGAGGGTCGAGATGACGGACGTGGGCACGCCGAGCGTGAACGAGCGCCCCCACGGTCCGACGTCGAGCGGCGCGTGGAACGCGAGCTCCAGCACGTGGTCGCCCTCGCCCGCGAGCGGGACGAGGTACGACGTCCCGTCGAGGAGGAGCCGGACCGGCTGGCCGTCGAGGCGCGCCTCGGTGACCGCGAGCCCGGGCAGCGGGATCGGGACGAGCAGCGTCCCGACGCCCCGTCGCGCGAACACGAGCCGCGCGGTCCCGCCCATGCTTTTCGCGCCGACGTCGGCGCCGTAGGCGGCCTCGACGAGCGTCACCACCTGCCCCAGCGCGACGATCTCGGGATCGCGCTCGGGGTGCGCCGTGCGTTGGAGGGCGAGCCAGGTCGCGAGCGGCACGAACACCCGGTCGTCGGGGGCGAGCCGCCCCCCGCGCGCGGG
>DATLLK010000215.1:0-3262 GCA_035537895.1 Planctomycetota bacterium | reverse complement strand
GTCGACGACGTGGACGCGTACGCGGCCGTCTTCGCGGAGGCCGCCGCAGCGGGCCGGCGCATCGCGCCCGGCGTCCGCTTCTTCCTGCAGTTCGGCAGCGAGGAGGTGGAGGAGCACGCCCGGACGAAGGGCTACCTCGGGGTCTTCGAGAAGGTCGGCGCCACCGTGATCCACCCCGGTTGCGGGGCCTGCATCGGCTGCGGCCCGGGGGTCTCGGACCGGGGCGACCAGGTCACCGTCTCGGCGATCAACCGCAACTTCAAGGGGCGTTCGGGCCCCGGTCGCCTCTACCTCGCCTCGCCCGCGACGGTCGCCGCGTCGGCCATCGAGGGCCGGATCGCCGCCTGGCGCCCGGGGATGTTCCGCCCCGTGGCCGTCGCCGCGCGCTAGGCCGCGCGGCCACGTGGCTCGGGGCTACGGTCCTGTTGCACGGGGCAACCCGGGCACGTCTTGGGGGCTTCGCCCCGCCGTGATTCCCTACGCGCCCGGCCGCGCGTCGTGCGCGGCACGGCCACCCGGAGTGACCCATGGCGAAGGCCGCGACTGCCCGCAAGACGACGAAGGCGCCCGCGACGGCGGCCGCCCGTGGCAAGGCCGGCGGCCGTCGGCACAAGATCGCCGTCCTGCCGGGTGACGGGATCGGCGAGGAGGTCGTCCGCGAGGGCCTGAAGGTCCTCGACGTCGTGGCGGGCATGGAGGGGTTCGCGGTCGACCGCAAGGTCTACCCGCACGGCGCCGACCACTACCTCGCGACGAAGGAGGCGATGCCCGCCGAGGCCCTCGCCGAGATGGGCAAGGCCGAGGCGATCTACCTCGGCGCGATCGGCGACCCGCGGATCGAGGTCGGCTACCTCGAGCGCCAGATCATCTGGGGCGTGCGCCAGACGTTCGACCTGTACGTGAACCAGCGGCCGATCCGCCTCTACCACGAGAACCTCTGCCCGCTGAAGGACAAGAAGCCCTCCGACATCGACATGGTCGTCGTCCGCGAGAACACGGAGGACGCCTACGCGGGGCTCGGCGGCATCCACCGCAAGGGCACGCCGCACGAGGTGGCGATCGCGGAGATGATCTACACGCGCAACGGCGTCGAGCGCGTGATCCGCTACGCCTACGAGGTCTGCAAGCGCCGCAACAAGAAGCGCCGCCTGACCCTCGTCGACAAGGCGAACGCGATCCGCGCGCAGGACATCTGGACCCGGACCTTCGCCGAGGTGGGCAAGGAGTTCCCCGAGATCGAGCAGGACCACGCCTACATCGACGCGGCCTGCATGTGGATGGTGAAGAGCCCGGAGTGGTTCGACACGATCGTCACGCCGAACCTCTTCGGCGACATCCTCACGGACATCGGCGCGATGATCCAGGGCGGGCTCGGCATCGCGGCCTCGGGCAACATCCACCCGGGCGCGGTCTCCATGTTCGAGCCCATCCACGGCTCGGCGCCCAAGTACCGCGGCCAGAACTCCGCGAACCCGATCGCCGCCATCGAGGCGGTGCGCATGCTGCTCGACCACGTGGGCGAGCCCCGCGCCGCCCGGCGGATCGAGGGCGCGGTGCGCCACGTCATCGAGACGGGCAAGGTCCGCTCGCTCAAGGCGGGCGCCTACAAGTGCGACGAGGTGGGCGACATGATCGTCGAGGCGGCGCGCGCCGGCGCCGGCCTCTGACCCCGGCGCGTCCGCTCCCCCGCACGTAGACTCTTCCCGCGAGGAGTCCACGTGTTCCCGATCGGCGACGAGCCCAACGAGCACCGGTTCGCCTGGGTGAACTACGCCCTCCTCGGGGCGAACGTCCTCGTGTTCCTCATCTACCAGGGCGCGGGCTCGGGCGCCTCCTACGACGCCTCGATCCGCCGCCACGCCTACGTGCCCGCGGACCCGTCCTTCACGACGGCGTTCACGAGCATGTTCCTGCACGGCAGCTGGATGCACCTGATCGGGAACATGCTCTACCTCTGGGTGTTCGGCGACAACGTGGAGGCGCGCCTCGGCCACCTCGGCTACCTCGCCGCCTACCTCGCCACGGGGCTCGCCGCCGGCATGGTCCACGGCATGGTCGACCCCGCGTCCGCCGTGCCGAGCCTGGGCGCGTCGGGGGCGATCTCCGGCGTGCAGGGGCTCTACCTCGTCGCGTTCCCGCACAACCGCGTGAAGATGCTCTTCTTCTTCTTCTACATCATCCGCGTCGTGCTGGTGCCCGCGCTCTGGGTCATCCTGTTCTGGTTCTTCGTCCAGGTCCTGATCCCCTTCCTGACCGACAAGAGCCTGATCGGCGGCGTTGCGCACGGGGCCCACCTCGGCGGCTTCCTCGCGGGCGTCGTCCTCTGCTTCGTGCTGCGCCCGTTCTTCGGGCCGCGTTCCGGCGACGAGCGCGTGCGGGACCGTCTCGACCCGCGCCGCGGCGAGCACGCGCCCGGGCCGTCGGCGCCCGCTCCGGGCGGGCGCCGCGGCGAGCCGTGGCTGCGGGGTGCGCCGCCGGCTCCCGGAAACGCTCCGTCGGCGGCCCGGACGTCATGGCCGACCGCGGATCCCGGCGGGCTGTGGCGCTCGGGACGCGCCGAGGACGCGACGCGCGCCCTCCTCGCCGACCTCCGCGGGGGCCGCCGGCCCGGCGTCACGGAGCGCGACTACATCGAGATGGCCCTCGGGCTCGAGCGCAACGGCCGCTACGACGACGCGCTGGACGCGTTCAAGGGCTTTCTCGAGACCTACCCGTCGGGTCGCGGCGCCCCTCTCGCGGCGCTCGGCGCGGGGCTCGTCCTCGTGCGCCACCGCGGCGACCGCGAGGCCGCGAAGCCGTGGCTCGAGGAGGCGCTGTCCTCCCCTTACGCCGACGACGCGGTGCGCGCCGCCGCCCGTCGGGAGCTGGACGCGTAACCCGCGACGCCCGCGCCTCGCGCCCCGCGCTACGTCGCGGTGGCGAGCAACCGCTCGAGGCGGTCGAGCCCCTTCGCGATCGACGCCTCGTCGCACGCGTAGGAGACGCGGATCGACTCCGGGGCGCCGAAGGCGGTCCCCGCGAGGACGGCCACCTTCGCCTCCTCGAGGATCGTCTCGGCCAGCGTCGCCACGTCGGGCACGGGGCGGCCCGCGATCCGCCGGCCGAGGAACGCCTTCACCGTGGGCAGCGCGTAGAACGCGCCGTCGGGCACAGGGCACTCGATCCGCGGGATCCGGCAGAGCCCCTCGACCATCGCGTGGCGGCGGCGGTCGAACGCCTCGCGCATGCGCTCGACGGGCTCCTGCGGCCCGGTCAACGCCGC
>DATLLK010000214.1:0-7989 GCA_035537895.1 Planctomycetota bacterium | reverse complement strand
GCCCGCGGGCGCGTGAGCCCCTCAATGGTCCGATGGCGAGACTCCCCTGATCGAGCGGGCGCGATGGCGGAGGCCCGCGCGAGGGGAAATCACGCCCCCACGCCCTGGGGGAGCGTCCGGCGGCCGCGAGCGCCGCGTGTCAGCCGCGACACGTAAGCGAGCGGCCGCGCCGCACGGGCCCCGCCAGCGCGCCCGACCCTGCCTGAGTCGACTCCGCAAAGTCTGCCAGACACGTAAGCGAGCGGCCGCGCCAAGCGGGCCCCGCCAGCGCGCCCGACCCTGCCTGACCGGATGCCGCGACCCTCGTTACGAGACCGGCTTGGGGCCGCGCAGCAGCTTGCTGGGCGAGCGCGCCCGCGCCCGGAACAGGATCTGGAGCGGGACCTCGGGGAACGGCAGCATCTCGCGGAAGCGGTTCTCGAGGAACCGGCGGTACGCGTCGTTGAAGAGCTTCGGGTCGTCGACGAACAGCACGAACGTGGGCGGCGCGACCCCGACCTGCGTCCCGTAGTAGATGCGGCCCACCCGCCCGCCGCTCGCGCGCGGGCGCCGCAGCGCCCAGGCGGCCTCGATGGCCTTGTTCAGGTCGGCCGTCTTGACCCGGGTCTGCGTCTGCCGGTGGAGCGAGCGCGCCACCTCGACGATCTTCCACACGTTGCGCGTCGCCTTCGCCGAGACGAACACGATCGGCGCGTAGGCCATCCCGTCGAGCGTCTTCGCGAGGTACTTGACGTAGCGCTCCGTCTCGACGCCCTCGGGCACGAGGTCCCACTTGTTCACGACGAGGATCGTCGGGCGGTGCTCCTGCGCGCACATGCCCGCGATCTCGCGGTCGAGGCGCGCCACGTCCGACGTCGCGTCGAGGACGAGGGCGACGACGTCCGCCCGGCGGATCGCGCGCTCGCTGCGGCGCTTCGCGTAGAACTCGAGCGAGTTCTGGACCGTGCGCTCCTTGCGGACGCCGGCCGTGTCGATCACGACGAAGGCCTCGCCGTCGCGCTCGAACCGCACGTCGACCGTGTCGCGGGTCGTCCCCGGGACCTCGGAGACGATCATCCGGTCCTCGTGGAGCAGCGTGTTGACGATCGATGACTTCCCCACGTTCACGCGGCCGAGGAAGGCGAGGGAGACGACGGGCGGGGGCAGCCGCGCCGGCGTCGTCGGGCCCTCGGGCAGGAGGGCGGCGATCCGCGACTCGAGCACGTCGAGGTTGATCCCCTCCTGCGCGGAGGCGGGGAGGGCCTCCCCGTAGCCGAGCGAGGGCATCTCGCCCACGTTCCACACGACCTTGCCCGTCTCCGCCTTGTTGGCGACGAGGATGACGGGCGCCTTCGCCCGGCGCAGCCGCCCGGCGACGACGCGGTCGAGCGGCGCGATCCCCTCGCGCGCGTCGACGACGAACAGGACGACCGCCGCCGTCGCGACGGCGAGGTCGACCTGGCGCTCGACGTGGGGCGCGAGCCCGTGCGCGTCCACGATCCCGACGCCGCCCGTGTCGACCATCTCGACGGTGCGGCCCGCGACCGTGCAGAGGACGCTCACGCGGTCGCGGGTGACGCCGGGCGTCTCCTCGACGATCGACACGAGGCTGCGCGCGAACGCGTTGAGCAGCGTGGACTTGCCCACGTTGGGGCGGCCCACGATCGCGATGACGGGCGGCCTCGGCTGCGCGACGCGGGAGGCGCCCTCCGCCGCGGGCCGGGCGGGCTTCTGGCGCGGGCCCTTGTGGCCGGTCCGGTCGCCCCGCTTGCCGGAGGGGGCGCGTCGATAGGGCTTGGCGGAACGCGGCATGGGGCGCGGATCGTAGCCGCGCGGAGGGGTGGGCGGCCCTACCGGACGCCGAGCATCTTGTGCGTCTGCGGGATCACGCGCACGTCCGGGTGGGCCCGGCGGGCCGCGGCGTGGAGACGGACGAGGTCCGCCGGGGAGGGCGGCGCCGGGGAGCCCTCGCGCGGCGAGAGCGGCTGGAGGACGAGCGGCGCGCCGGGGGCGTGGGTCGCGGCGAACCGCGCGGCCTCCTCGGCCTCGGCGACGGTCGTCGTGGCCGCGACGACGGCCTTCACGGCGAGGCACTTCCTGTGGACGGTGAGGAGCGCGAGCGTCTCGCGGTGCGCCTCCCACGGCGTCGGGAACCCGCACGCGCTCGAAAGCTTCAGGTCGGGCGTCGCCTCGTCGATCGCGTCGATCACGTCGCGCAGCGCACCCGGACGGTGGCCGCCGGTCTCCACGTGCACGCGCAGGCCGAGCGCGCGCGCGCCGAGTCCGAGCGCGCGCACCGCCTTCGGGTGCAGCAGCGGCTCGCCGCCCGTGATCGAGACGGCGCGATGGAGCCCGCGGGGACGGTCGAGCCGCTCGACGGCGGCGAGGACGTCGGCGACGGTCATCGGGTTCTCGGGCCAGGTGTCTGCGTCCTCGTCGGCGGACGTCTGGACGCGGGCGCGGTCGGGCGTCGGGTACGACTCCGGCGTGTCGCAGAACGCGCATCGCAGGTCGCAGCGCGCGAGGCGCACGAAGACCTGGCGCTCCCCCACCCGCGGGCCCTCGCCCTGGAACGAGGAGAAGACCTCGAGGACGGGGACCGTCGGGTCCGCGCTCACGGCGCGCCGCGCGCCGGCCTCCGCGTGGGGGCCCCGATGCGCGCCACCTCGACGAACCCGGCCTGCTCCGCGTCGAGACGCGGGGCCGCCGCGCCCGCGGTGCGCAGTCGGGCGGGCGGCACGCCGTCGACCGCCTGCCGGAGCGCGAGGTAGGCCCCGACGCGCCCGCACAGCACGCGGCATACGAGGTCGGCGACCCAGAACGCGACGAGGCCGCCCGCGACGAGCGCGAGCGTCGCGGCGGCGATCCGGTCGCCCGCGCTCGCGCGGCCGCCGCTCGCGCCGAGGTCGCGCGCGGCCGCGAGGAGACGATCGAGGCGGTCCTCGCCCGCCCCGGCCTCGATGGCGAGCGCCCCGAGGAGGAGGGCGCCGCCTGTCCGGAGGGCGCGCCATCCCGAGCCGAGGAGCACTCCGCCCAGGAAGACGAGGCGCACGCCGACGAGCCGGGGCAGTCCCGCCGCCGCGTAGCCGTACACGCGCGAGACGGCGTCGAAGGCGTCGCTGTCCTCGCACGCGATCGTCGGCGAGGAGAGGAAGCCGGCCGCGGCGCCGAGCGAGGCCGCGACGACGGCGCCGACGACGAGCACGGCGACCACGAGGACCGCCGGCACGAGCAGGAGGCTCCCGAACGGGTCGGGCAGCCGGCCCGCGTAGGAGACGAGGATCGCCCCGCCCAGGGGGACGAGGGCGCCGGCCCAGAGCGTCGCCTTGGCGCCGATGAACCCGCGCGCGTGGCGCCGCGCGAAGGCGAGCGCGGCCCCGGGCGGCTCCCGGCGCTCGCTCGAGAGGTCCACGGCCGCCATGCGGCTGATCGCGCCGCCGAAGAAGCCCCAGACGACGGACAGCGCGAGCGCCGCGAGCAGGACCCACAGCAGGGCGGACAGGTCCTGGTCGCCCATCCAGGCGTCGCGCAGCGGGCCGAGCACCCACGTGATCGGGCGGCGCAGGCCGGCGAGGTCGAGGCCGACGCCCGTCAGCACGCGGTGCGCGAGGACGGCGAGCACGAGGGCCACCGGCGAGAGCGTGACGCCGTAGAGGGCGAGCAGGCGCTTTCGGTGGTCGCGGGCCGAGCGGCCGGCCCGGTGCCAGAGGTCAGCGATCGGCGTCGTCATCGTCGGGGGGCGGCTCGGGCTCCGGCGTCGCGTCGTCCTCGTCGGCCTCGAGGGCCGCCACGCGGTAGTGTCCCAGCAGCCAGGCCCCGAGGTCCACCATCTTGCAGCGCTCGCTGCAGAAGGGCCGCCAGGCGCCGTCGCGCGGGACCGCGGCGCGGCAGGCGGGGCAGATCCAGGGGGACGACTCGCTCACGCGTCCTTCCCGCCGCCGCCCGAGGCGCTGCCGCCGGGCGCGGGACCGGACGCGGGCTTGCCGCGGCCCTTCCCGCCCGTCGACGTCTCACCGCCCTTCGACGTGGCCGGCGCCTTCGGCTCGGACGGCGTCTTCGTGTCGGACGGCGCCTTCGAGTCGGAGGTCGCCTTCGTGTCGGAGGGCGTCTTCGACTCGGACTCCTTCGACTCGGATGACGCCGGGGACGACTTCCGGTAGTCCGTCGCGTACCACCCCGTGCCCTTGAAGATGAGGCCCGCGCCCGCGCCGACCTGGCGGACGAGCTTCTTCTTCGAGCACTTGGGGCACGTCCTGAGCGTCTTGTCCGACATCGACTGGAAGTGCTCGAAGGCGTGCCCGCAGGCGCCGCAGACGTAGTCGTAGGTGGGCATCGGGGCTCGTCCTCTAGGTCGGCGGCGCGCCGGCGTCCGGCGCGTCGGGCGCCGGGTTCTCGGGGTGGGCCGCCTTCGGGCGGCTCACGATCACGTGGGCGGGGCGCACGACGCGGCCGTGGAGCGTGAACCCGGGGCGCAGGACCTGCACGACGACGCGGCCCGGCGTGGTGCCCTCGACCTCGAGGATCGCCTCGTGCACCGTCGGGTCGAAGGGCTTGCCGACCGCGTCCATCCGGACGACGCCGTACTTGGCGAGCGCCTCCAGCAGCTGGCGCTCGACGAGGCGCAGCCCCTCGGCCATGCGCTGCTCGTGGTCGGTCGCCTTCAGCCCCTCGATGCCGTTGTGGAGCGCGTCGGCGACGCCCAACAGGTCGGTCACGACGGGCTGCACCGCGAAGCGGCGGTCCTCCTCGGCCTGCCGGCGCACGCGCTGGATGTCGTTCATGAACTCGGCCTGCTGTCGGCGCAGCTTCTCCTCGAGGGCGGCGAGGCTCGCCTTCAGCGCGGCCGTCTCGGCCGAGGCGGCGCCCTGCGCCGCCTCCTCGGCGTCCTCTGCGTCGGGAGCGTCGTCGGTCGGGTCGTCGGGCATGGCTCGTCTCACCGCGCGCGGCCTTCCAGCCGGCGGCGGTGCTCCCGCAGGAGGTCGTCGTAGTGTCGGCGCGCGGACCCGATCTCGTCCCGCTCCGCCGCGCGCAGCGCCTCGAGGGCCTCGCGCACGCGGCGGCCCGGGCTGTCGGGCACGTCGAGGACGATCACGGCGTAGAGGTCGCCCCGCCGGTGCTGTCCGGGCACGGGCAGGCCCTCGCCGCGGATGCGCAGGCGCTGGCCCGGGCGCGTGCCCGCGGGAACCTTCAACGCGTGGACGCCCGTGAGCGACGGGACCTCGATCTCGCCGCCGAGCGCGGCGATCGAGAGCGGCACGGGCGTCTCGACGTAGATGTCGGGGCCGTCGCCGTCGCGGTGGAAGAGCGCGTCCTCGGCGACGTGGACCTCGACCTCGAGGTCCCCGCGCGACCCGGCGCGGCGCGAGGGCTCGCCCTCGCCGCGCACGGCGAGGAGCACGCCGTCGGGGACGCCGGCGGGGATCTGCACCGGCACCTCGGCCCGCGCGGCCCGGAGCCCCTCGCCGTGGCAGTCGCCGCACGGGGAGGCGATCGTCGTGCCCGCGCCGCCGCACTGCGGGCACTCGCGCTGGATCGCCATGAACCCCATCGCCTGCCGGACGACGCCCTGGCCCGCGCACGTGCGGCAGGCGACGGGCGCCTTCCCGTCGCGCGACCCGGTGCCGCGGCACGTCGGGCAGGTCTCGCGGCGCCTCACCGTCACGCGCTTGGTGACGCCGCGGGCCATCTCGAGGAAGGTCAGGTCGACGCGGGCGCGCACGCTCGCGCCGCGCGTCGAGCGCGGGCGCCCGCCGCCGCCGCCGAAGATCGAGCCGAAGAGGTCGCCGCCGAAGATGTCGCGGAACGCGCTGAAGACGTCCTCGGCCGACTCGAAGTGCGGTCCGCCCGCGACGCCCGCGTGGCCGTGCGCGTCGTAGGCCGCGCGCTTCTTCTCGTCGGCGAGGACCTCGTAGGCCTCCGCCGCCTCCTTGAACCGGTCCTCCGCCTCCTTGTTCCCGGGATTCTTGTCCGGGTGGTGCTTCAGGGCCAGCCGCCGGTAGGCGGTCTTGATCTCGTCCGCGGAGGCGGTCCTGGCGACGCCGAGGACCTCGTAGTAGTCGCGCTTGTCGGCCATGGAGCGGGGCATGCTACGTCGCGCGCGAGGATCCGGCCGAGGTACGGCGCGGGCGCTCGCCCAAAGGCTCTCCAGCCAGCGGCGCGGCGTCGAGCGGAGCGGAGCGGGCGCTCCCCGGGACTACGTCAGCGCGCCGACAGCGGGCTTCCTGTCGTCCTTCAGGTCGGTGACGAGGGTCTCCGTGGTCAGCATGAGGCCGGCGACGGACGCGGCGTTCTGGAGCGCCGTGCGGACCACCTTCGTGGGGTCCAGGATGCCGGCCTCGTACATGGCGACCATCTTGAGCGCCTTCGCGTCGAAGCCCTGGTCGCCGGTCGCGGCCTTCACGTCGTCGACGACGACCGAGGCCTCGACGCCCGCGTTCGAGACGATCTGCCGCAGCGGCTCCTCGAGCGCGCGGCGGACGATGTCGACGCCGGCCTGCTCGTCGCCGCTCACCTTGAGCTTGCCGAGCGCGGGCAGGCAGCGGATCAGGGCGACGCCCCCGCCGGGGACGATCCCCTCCTCGACCGCCGCGCGCGTCGCGTGCAGCGCGTCGTCGACGCGGTACTTCCGCTCCTTCAGCTCCGCCTCGGTCGTCCCGCCCACCTTCACGACGGCGATGCCGCCCGTGATCTTGGCGAGGCGCTCCTGGAGCTTCTCCTTGTCGTAGTCGCTCGTGGACTTCTCGACGAGGCTGCGGATCTGGGCGACGCGGGAGTCGACGTCCTTGCGGGTGCCGGCGCCCTCGACGATCGTCGTCGCGTCCTTGGTCACGGTGACCTTCTTCGCGCGCCCGAGCTGCTCGAGGGTGACGTTCTCGAGCTTCAACCCCAGGTCCTCGCTGATGAAGCGGCCGCCCGTCAGCACCGCGATGTCCTCGAGCATCGCCTTGCGGCGGTCGCCGAAGCCCGGCGCCTTGACGGCGCACACCTTGAGCACGCCGCGCAGCCGGTTGACCACGAGGGCCGGGAGGACCTCGCCCTCCACGTCCTCGGCGACGACGAGCAGCGCCTTGCCCGCGTGGGCGACCTTCTCGAGCAGGGGGATGAACTCGCGCAGGCTCGAGATCTTCTTCTCGTGGAGGAGGATGAAGCAGTCCTCGAGGACGCAGGTCAGGTCCTTCACGTCGGTGATGAAGTAGGGGCTGATGTAGCCCTTGTCGAACTGCAGGCCGTCCACGTGCTCGAGCACCGTCTGGCGGCCCTTGCCCTCCTCGACGGTCACGACCCCGTCCTTGCCCGTCTTCTCGACGGCCTCGGCGAGGAGGCGGCCGATCTCGGCGTCGTGGTTGGCCGAGATCGTCGCGACGGCCTCCGTCTGGCGGCGGCTCTCGAGCTTCTTCGACAGGCCCGCGAGCGCCGTGACGACGGCCGCGACGGCCTTGTCGATGCCGCGCTTGACGGCCGTCGGGTTGTGGCCCGCGGCGACGGCCTTCAGGCCCTCGCGGTAGATCGACTCGGCGAGCACGGTCGCCGTCGTCGTGCCGTCGCCGGCCACGTCGTTCGTCTTGGACGAGGCCTCGGTCACGAGCTTGGCGCCCATGTTCTCGAACGGGTCGGGGAGCTCGACCTCCTTCGCGACGGTGACGCCGTCCCGCGTGACCGACGGGCCGCCGAACGACTTCTGGATGATGACGTTGCGCCCCGCGGGGCCGAGCGTCACGCGGACCGCGTCCGCGAGGCGCTTGGCGCCGGCCGCGATGCGGGCGCGGGCGTCGACGTCGAAGAGGTACTGCTTGGCCATGGGTCGGTCTCCGCGCTGTCCGTTCCGTGTGGCGGGCGCGCCGTCGCCCCGCCGTGTCCTTCTGCGGACCGGCGCGCCGCGCGCCGGTCCGTCTCGCGCCTCGCGGCGCCAGGCGATCGCAGCCCTACTTCTCGTCGACGACCGCGAGGACCTCGCTCTCGCGCAGGATGCGGAGCTCCTCGCCGTTCCACTTCACCTCGCTGCCCGAGTAC